>JAYVNW010000890.1:0-8759 GCA_043758225.1 Candidatus Kuenenia sp.
GGCCGATCAGACTTCGCTAACTCAGCAACACGACCCTCGTCACCTGTCTGCAATCGGTCTACGGAATCGCAGCTGCTGAGGTGCGTGATAAGGCTGTCGTCAGTCTGCACTTTGATGATCTTCCAGCCACACAAGCGAACACGACAGCTGATTCGGCGAAGAGCGGAAAAGTCGCCGACTCCATTTCGTTGATTCAATCGCCGTTGGCTATTCCATCGGCATTTGTGACCAGCAGCGCAGGCAGATCATTGCTGCTCGACCCGGCCATGAAGCAGCAGGTTGTCATTGCAAATAGCGAAGACGTCAGCCGACCGGATGCCGTGACCGTCAGCGGATTGTTTGCGAATCTGGAAGGTGCGAATTCACCGGCCTTTTACGGCCTTTTTGCCAAACGTCATCCAACCGCCAACACATCGAATTATGGAATCAATTTCAATTCGGCCAGTGATGCATTTCAGGTCTACGTGAACGATGGAACGGCATACAAGGTCGTCAACTACAGCGTCAAGAAGACGATTGGTGAACGTCGCCGAGTCCACATTACAATTTGTCTGAACAATGCTGACGCTCCGGGTGCTGACGCAGATGCAGATGTGGATGATGTGCGATTGCGAGTCTTCGTAAATGGCGAGCCCGCGACTCCGACATCCACAGCCGCTGGCTTCATCGAAGGCAACATCGGATGGCTGCAGGATGTGTCATTAGCAAAGTGCGTCAGCGATACGCCAGTCACGATCGGCTCCAGTTTCACCGACGGCGAAATGCTGCGATTGTTGTGCGATGAATTCCATGTCTTTGCAGAAGCACTGACGGACGAAGAGGCCGCCGCTCTGTTCAACGAAGTCGCGGGTGCATCAGCGACGGAAATTTCCAAAGAACAATCCGCTGGTTCCAACAACAGGCATGTGCAGCCAGTCATTGGGCGAGTTATCCCGCACGCAATCGAAATCAATAAGAAGACTCGCGTTCAACTGGCCGGAACGAATCTTGAAGGAGCCCGTCTGCACACCGATGTGCCTGGGATTTCCAGCGAGGTTGTTGAAGGTGGCAACGGGAACAGCGGAGTGTTTGATGTGGCAGTGGCAGACACCGTACTACCAGGGCGCTACTTAGTTCGTTGTGTCACGGCGGGCGGAGTCAGCAAGCCGCAAGTCATTGTAGTCGATCGTATCGCCACTGTAACAGACGGCACCTACACCCGGGAAAAACCTGCGACCACGCTTCCAGCAGCTGTCGCGGGTGTGATCGCCGGAACGGAACAAAAGCAACTTTGGTTTCAGGGAACTGCAAATCAAAAGATCGTCGCAGAAGTTGAAGCAAAACGAGTCGGCTCAAAGCTGGACCCAGTGGTTGAAATCCGTTCGGCCGAAGGGACACCATTGGCATTGCAATGGCAGCAGTCAGAACTTCAGGGTGACGCTCGAGCGACCGTGACTTTGACATCCGACGGCCTTTATGTGGCAGAAGTTCATGACCTGCAATTTCGAGCTCCCGGCGGCAGCATCTGGCGATTGATCGTGGGCGACTTGCCGCCATCGGCGATTGCGTTTCCGGCCACATTGACGTCGACCGAAACGTCCGTACGAACTCTGAACAAAGATTCCGTTTCGGAAGTCGTTTCAATTCGTGAAAGCGAAGGTGGAATATCGATTAGGTCGGGCACTGCAATTCTTCCGCTGCCTGCGTTACGAACTTCGCATGGCGTGCAGGTGACGGAACCGCTGGAAGGTACGTTTCCTGAAGCGGCTGTCGATACGACGTTCATGGCATCTCCCTTTCAGCCGCTCTTCATCAATGGACGAATCACGGCAAAAGGCGAAACCGACACGATTCTTCTGACAGTGACTCCAAAGCAGTCGCTCAATTTTCAGCTGGAAGCACGAGCAATCTCGTCACCACTGCGAGGCCACCTCGCATTGTTCAACGTCGATGCTCTTGTTGCACAGAACGATGGAAATTCCGGTGCCGATGATGCGACGTTTAACTTTGCTGTGCCGGATGGTGTGACTCAGTTAAAAATTCGAGTCCGCGACATTAACGAAAAGGGCTCACAAGCGTCGTCGTATCGTCTTCAAATCGCCCGCACGGATCGACCAGCCTTTTCAATGAGCACCCGTGAAGAATCGATTCGCCTGCCACAGAACGGATCAGTTCCCGTGCGGCTCTCGATTGTGCGAACGGGCCCGTCATTTCGCTACGCCGGGCCGATTCATCTTTCGACAACAGGCATGTCTGCGGTGACAATTGTGCCTGCAACCATACCCGCCAATGAACAGAATCAGGATGTTCTGGTCATGTTGACTCGCAACGCCGCTGCCAATCCCAACGTCGCCGCTGATGGGCAATCGCTGACGATTTCCGGATCGGCTGACGGACCAGCTCCCGTGTTTTCGACAATGGTCGCGATTGCGGTGGATTCGATACCGATGAATTCTCTCACACTCTCCGACGATGGGCTCGTTGCCGGCCCTGCAGAACCAGCACCGGGCACAATTTTGCTCGACGCCGCACCGCCAATTTTATTGCGAGGTCTGCCAGCCGTGGTTCCTGTGCGAGTCCTCTCATTGACGGAACAATCACCACCGTTTGTGCGGTTTCAAATGCTCACGACCGAAGCCATTCGTCGTGAAGATCCGAATAAGCCAGACTCGCCAGTCAAGCCCAACGTGGCCCTCAATGAATTCCAGTTTGGCCTGGTATCGCAGAGCGTCTTTCAGCTGATGGTTCGAGTCCCAGCCGACACGCCAGCGTCCATCATCGATGCGGTGATATCGGCTGACTTTGTCATGCAGCCACTCGCCTCCGGCACCGGTTCAAGCGCATGGACAGCACCGATCACATTTTTTGTTGACGATGCCGTCACCGTTGCTCCACCCGGAGATGCAAAGGCAACCAAATCCAGCACCGCGACGATCACTGGAGCATTGCAGCGTCATCCATCGTTTGACGGAGAATGCACGGTTGTGCTGGACGGCCTGCCCAAAGACTACGTCGCCGCCCCAGCGATGGTCGCGACTGGTCAATCTATGTTTACGCTGTCAATCACAATTCCAGAATCCGCAACACCTGGCGAAGTTCCGAATCTAACCGTTCGAGCTCAAGCGGCCGATGGTTCAACGATCAGCAAAGTTGCTGCTGCGAAGTTGATCATTCAATAGTCGTACATCACACGGTGCGGATTGAGACTGTCAGTTCTCGTTCCAGGCCTGCAGTCTCGTACTAAGGACCTTCATTCTCGCCGCATGATGTACTGACGGGGACGTCAGCAGAATCAATTCTTCGGCCACCACGGGAAAAACGCAGATGTTCTCGCCTGATAGGCGGCATAGTCAGGGCGGCGGGCTGTGATTGTTTTTTCCAGGAGTGTGACGCCTGACACTTTCAGCAGAAAGCAGGACATCAGCAACGGACTAAACACAGTCCAGCCAGAGCCAGCGGAGGCTGCGATAAGGTACAGGCCCCACCAGATGCAGAAATCTCCAAAGTAATTGGGATGCCGAGTCAACTGCCACAGGCCCCGGTCCATAACTTGTCCGGTGTTGTTCCGAACGGCCTGAAATCTGGCCATCTGCCAGTCTCCAACGGCTTCAAAGAACAGGCCGATGCACCACAGACTGACACCTGCGAAATCAATCCAGCCGAGCGGCGAGTTCGATACTTTGAACATTGTCACCTGAATCGGCATGGATACGATCCACAGGATGACGCCCTGTGAAAGGAAAACGGTCAACAGACTCACCCACCAGAAACTCGCTCCGTGGTGATCACGCATGGCTTTGTAGCGGCGGTCTTCTCCGTGGCCGAGATTTCGCCACAGCAAATATAATGAAAGCCGCAGCCCCCAGATGGATGTAAGTGCAACCAACAGCATGCAACGGGTGGCGTTCTGAGCTGTTGGAGTCGTTACAAAAGCATAACCAGACACGATGACGAAACCGGTTCCCCAGAATGGATCCACCACACTGGCGTCTCGACGCCAAATACTGATCAACCACAGGATGGTCATCATGATTACCACGACCACAAACGTTCCCAGCAGTTTTGAAAGCAGCACTGTCATGCTTCACTTCGCATTCGGGTGCATCAAAGAATGTGAGACAAACCACTCCGTGCCATCGGCATAACCAAACAGTTCGGCCACCGCAAGAAAGAACAATCGCCAGCGGTGGAACCAGCGGCGAGCTTCCTCGCGACCATAGGCTGCCGTCAGAATCGGCATCACTTCGGACGCGTTCGCATCCATGTTTCGAAGCCATGCTTCAGACGTACGCTGGTAGTGAGTGCCGTCCCAACGCCACTGCTGCGTGACGCTCATGTGCTCGTTGAATTGCTGCAGCATGTTTTCACTCGGCATGATTCCCCCGGTGAAGAAGTATCGCCCCATCCAGTTGGCGTCGCCGCTGGTTTCAAACGGATACAGGAATTGACGATGGCAAAAATGATGTACAAACAATCTACCATCGGGCCGCAACCATGATGCGGTGCGTTGCAGCAGTTGCTCAAAATTCCGCATATGTTCGAACATTTCGACCGACACGATTCTATCAAAGCCATTTGGTTGAATTGCAAACTGGTTCATATCGGCCGTGATGACACGCAGGTTTTCAATTCCGCGAGAAGCTGCAGTGGATTTAATGTACAGTCGCTGTGGGGCAGAATTCGAAACGGCTGTGATGCGACTGTTTGGAAAGTGCTTTGCCATCCACAGGGACAGTGAGCCCCAGCCGCAGCCAAGCTCCAGAACATCCTGCCCATCGCACAACTCCGCACGTTGGCAAGTGATTTCGAGAGCAGCGGCTTCGGCCTGAGCAAGCGTGGATTGTGGAGTCGACCAGAAGCAGGAGCTGTATTTTCGATGATGCCCAAGCACGGCAGCGAAGAACTCCGGCGGCAGTTCGTAGTGTTGCTCGTTGGCCTTCTCGGGCACCGGAGCAATGGGGCCTGATCGCATTGCGGTGAGAAACTGTTCAAACGCATGACGATTGGCATCAGCATTGCCGTGATCACAGTCACGCAACCGCCGGCGGCAGAGTTTTCGAATGGCCGCACGCGTGATGACGTCGGGTATTATGCCTCGTTCAACCGCATCGAGACTCAGTGAAAGCATGCTCATAGTGAACTCCGTGTCGCCGCGTCGGAACCAATCGTCTTTGTGTCGCACTGGCATTGAGGCTTGTCAAACTGGACATGCACAACGCCTGTGTAACGCTCGTCGAATGAGGCTTCGCAGTAGCTGAGGTAGTAATCCCACATACGAATGAATCGATCGGGATAGCCAAGATTACGAACGGCCTTCAAATTGGCGTGGAACTTGCTTCGCCATTCTCGCAGTGTCTGCGCGTAGTGCGTTCCGAAATCTTCCGCGTGCACAAATCGCAGATCGGTGGCACGCGAAGTGGAATCCAGCATCGTCTTCATCGATGTGAGGCAGCCGCCGGGAAAGATGTAACGCTGAATGAAGTCCACGGATCGCAGATATCGAGGATATCGCTGATCAGGCATGACGATGGCCTGCAGGACGAAAGTCCCGACTGGTTTCAGCAGTTCGCTGCATTTTTGGAAATACGTGTCATGAAACTGGTGGCCGACGGCTTCGATCATTTCCACCGAAACCAGTTTGTCAAACTTCCCTGTAAGATCACGATAATCCTGCAACAGCAAAGTCACACGATCGGTCAATCCTGCGTCCGCGATGCGTTGGCGAGCAACTTCAAACTGCTGTTTGGAGATTGTCGTGGTCGTCACGCGGCAGCCATAGTGCGTGGCTGCGTGAATCGCCAGTCCGCCCCAGCCCGCGCCGATTTCCAGAAGGTGGTCGCTCGGCTGCAGATTGAGTTTTCTGCAAAGGCGATCCATTTTTTCAACTGATGCCTCATGCAAAGTGCTGTCAGGCTTAAGGAAGATGCCGCTGGAATACGCCATCGTTTCATCGAGGATCAGCTTAAAGAAATCATTCCCCAGATCGTAATGGGCGTGAACGTTACGCTGGCTTCCCGATTTGCTGTTCGCGTGCCAGCGATGATAAAGTCGATTAAAGAATCCCGTGATGCGTGACACTCCGCTGTCGAGGCGATCCATGGCTTGTGTGTTGCGTACGCAGATCCGGAACAGCGATGTCAAGTCGTCGCAGTCCCAGTCGCCGCGCATGTAGGATTCGGCAACTGACAGACTTCCACCCAGAACCGCGTGTCTGAAGAACGCCGTTTCATGAACGTGCAACGTTGTCTGCAGGTCGCTGCTTTGCCCAAGTGTCGTCGTGCCGAGTGGATCAATGATTTTGATTTCGCCGTCCGAAAGACTGTCGAGTCTCTTCAGGAACAGCTGGCGCAAAATTCGACAGCCGGACTTCGACAGCGCGAATGAACAGTCACGATTCTTCGATAGCGATTGAACTTGTTCGCCGGCAACAGCTGTACTCATGAGGATGGATTTTCTGTGGTGGAGAGTATTGGTTTATTCAGGGATGTGGCAGGAGCGATATTTTCTGGATGCGGCACGTACGGCACACGTTTCAGCCAGAGTCGAAATGCCTGCCAGTAGATCGCAAGAAAAATCTGCAGCGTCATAACCGGATAACGGAACAACATTCGAGTCCGCTGCCACCACGTCAATTCACGCTGAGTCAATGATAAGACAGCATCAAATCGCTTGCCAGTCATCCGACTTTGACCCTGAGGATGATTTTCGATGACGCTGTTTTCGATGACTATAGAGAGCCGGTCACTCGGCGTGGAGAGTTGCCACTTGTAAGTCATGTTCATCGGCATAAACGGCGAGACATGAAACTCTTTTGAATTCTCAAATTTCATCGTACGTTTTGAATTCAGCAGATCACCATTGTCATCTGACATCGCTGCTTCTGCGTCACGATCTGCGATGCTCAGCACGTAACAATGTCGCTCATTCCACGGAGTGTTGCTCACTTCTGCAACAACCGTTTCAACGTTTTCACCAGCAGCATCAAAGCAATAGTAGAAGCTGACTGGATTCATTCGGAAGCCGAAATATCGAAAGTTCGTCAAGAGGGCGATTGGCCCCACTGGACGCATGCCAGTGTGATCGAAAACCAAATCGCCGACGCATTCATTCAGTGGGCGTGTTGGTTCACCGAGATAATCCTTTCTGCAAAATCGAGCGACTGCCGGCCAGCGAGTTGACCAGATTCCGAGCCGTCCAAAAAGTGCGTCAATCTCCGCGAGATCAACGTAAACCATGAATAGACGGTAGCGAAAGAAATGCTCCACCGGGTCAAACCGGCGATGAACGACATGGCCTTCATACAGGCAGGTTTTCATAAAACTGCCTCCTTTGGCATCAGAGCATCACAGACGCGGATCGCGCTGACAACACCATCTTCGTGAAAGCCATTGCCCC
The DNA here is from genome assembly GCA_043758225.1 of Candidatus Kuenenia sp. Classification (GTDB taxonomy): domain Bacteria; phylum Planctomycetota; class Planctomycetia; order Planctomycetales; family Planctomycetaceae; genus SXXK01. The sequence goes on from JAYVNW010000890.1 coordinate 7,375, forward strand.
AGTAAGCACCGCAATACGATGTGTGATTCGAGTTAATCAGCTCGGAATGTCGAGTCTGTGCCGCCGCACGCCGCACGGTGAAGACAGGATGGGCGTATTCGAAGCGTCTCAGGACTTTCGCGGGGGAGATATTTTGGTTACTGTTCAGTGTCACATTGAACGAATGGCGTGATTTCAAATGTTGCAGGATGTTCATCTGATATGTCACAGTCGCTGGATGAGCATCCTTGGGCGACGTTCTTTCATTCAGCAGGTAATTCCATGCCGCCCATGCCCGGCGTTTCTTTGGCAGCACAGACTCGTCGGTATGCAGAACGGCGACGTTGCGTTCATACGGAAACTCGGACAAGACGGACCGTTCGACTGGTGTCGGAACTGCCAGCATCCGCAGGCACTGATCACTATGACAACCAAACACAACGTGATCAAAAGTTTCCGGCGGTTTGTTCTTTGGGGTGACAATAACGGCGCTTGCAGTGCGTTCTACTTTATCAATCGGCGTGTTGAGAAAAACGCGATCCTGAAATCGCTTCACCATTTGCGTCACGTAGCTTTTGGAACCACCTTGAATCACACGCCAGATCGGCCGATTTCGAACGCTGAGTAAACCGTGGTTCTTATAGAATTCAATAATGAACCTAATGGGAAATGTTTCAAATGTTCCCAAGGGACACGACCAGATCGCAGAACCCATCGGCAGAAGGTAGTGGTCAGCAAACTCACGGGAATAATTGTTTCGCCTCAGAAATTCACGAACAGTAGTTTCATCGGATATTGGGTTTGACATGACCAGTCCGCAAGCTTCCTTATTGAACCGCAGGATATCCCGCAGCATGCGATAGAAGGCTGGTCGAATCAAATTGCTGCGTTGGGAAAACAGCCCATTGAGTGATGAGCCGTTGTATTCAAGTTTCGCTGAATCGCAACGCACACTGAAGCTCATTGATGTCGGAAGCGATTTGACATGCAACTCGTTCAGCAAAGCGATAAAATTTGGATATGTCCAGTCATTGAACACAATGAATCCAGTATCAATCGCGTGGTGTTCTCCGTCCAGTTCGATGTCGACCGTGTTCGTGTGCCCGCCCAGATAGGCATTGGCCTCGAAGACAGTGACATCATGAACTGTGCTCAGCCGATATGCAGCTGTCAGCCCTGAGATCCCCGCTCCGATAATTGCGACCTTCATTGTCGAATGATCCCGAACATGGACGATGGTACTTATCGGTACTGAAAGAATGTTTTTTCTCGACGTATACGGACACACCGGTAAATTGTGACACCAAAACGCTCAACTTGATTGGTGCTGCAGAGTTTTAGCGAATTCTTCGAGATGCTGCATCGTGTCGCAAAAGGCCGAATATCGAAGCCGAGTCCGAATCTCG
>JAYVNW010000891.1:0-1589 GCA_043758225.1 Candidatus Kuenenia sp.
ATGACCATGGCCTTTGTCTTGCCGCTTGGGAATCCAATGAACGGGCGAACGGTTTGCCATTCACCGTCTGCGTTGATGACTTCCAGCGAAGGCGGCGCGGGTGGATCAATTGTCGGATTCTGTACAATGGCCTGGTTCAGTGATGTGTCGGTGGGAAACACCCAACCGAGCAGAAACAACCGCACATTGTCCGGCCTGATTCCGCCAGCATCACTCAGTTTTCCGAGATCAAATTCCATCGTCCATTCATCGACGACGCCTTGCATGATGCGTCCAGCGAAAGGCTGCACATAATTGCCATCCATTGCTGTTAAGCCGGGAAGTAAATCCCGTCCTAGCCCGTCGCGAGCCGACAGGGGCAACTGTGGATTCCTGACTGTGTGAATGCGATGTGATGCCATTTGTGGAGAACCGACCTTCTCGTTCGTAAAGATCGAAATGTCTGTCGGATGATCGATCGCCACAAGTTTGACTTCATCGAGGTAGGCCGCTTCCCAGAGTTCTTCTGTAAGTTGCAGCACGTATTGGCCGTCTCGTGGTTTCAGTTTGTCGCCCGAGATCAGCAGATTCTCCCATTCTCGCGTCGGAGCCATATCGCCGGTGGCTTGCACGAGACCAAGCGGAGCGGCCCACAAACAGTCGCTGAAGAATTCGAAACGTTCGCCATTCCATGTGTAAATGTAAGGGCACGAACCTTTCAGGATCTGCGGTGCCAGAATGCCCAGTCGAGACCGCAGCAGCTTTGTATCCGTAATATTCTGCGGCACGCCGTCTGTCCAGATGATTCGAATCGTGTCGACAGCTTTGGCACTGCCGAGCCCCAGATGCACGTGTGGTGAATCAATGATATGTGCCTGATACGCAGCACCTGCTCGTACTTCGATGACCGAGCCAATCGCGTGCATATTGACACGCTGCGACGGAAACTGTTCGTCCTTGCCGACAGGGCGTGCCACGACATCCATCCATTCATTCGTGTTACCGCCGTTGTTCTGCAACCACTGAAGTTTCCCGTCAGCGAGTGTCAGTACAACATCCAAATCGCCGTCGTCATCGATATCGGTTGTCGTCACGCTGGTTGCCGAAATTCCTGTTGGCAACAGCGAACTCTGGTCATCTGTTTTACCCTTGCCGACTCCACGTAGAAACGACATCCCGTTGTTGCCAAGTGCGATGAAGTCCGACCGTCCATCATTATCGATATCACCTCGATGAATTGAGTGCACCGCAGACTTGCTAAGTTCCTTCACATTGGCATCACGGAATTCTGTACTGCGTTTCGGCAGCATGATGGAAATTCCTGAGGCACCGCCCGTGACCAAATCCCAATTGCCATCGTTGTTACATTCGTCGATGACGAAATCGACAGCGTCAGGTGAGATCGGCAAACCTTCAATCCAGCGGAAACGCCCGTGCAGAATATTCTGCAGATAGCCAGCCTTGCCTTCACCTGATATGCCGACAATGTCCATTGCCAGATCGCGATTGAAATCGGCGATGGCTAGCGACACGATCTTGTGCTGTGGAAGACTGACTCCGGATGTGATTGGTTCAAAAGACTCGCCGTCGTTCATGTTCTTCCACAGTTC
>JAYVNW010000892.1:0-2315 GCA_043758225.1 Candidatus Kuenenia sp.
TCAAAAGAAATCCTACACCGGCTGGACCACCGCGTTGAAGAATCATCTTTACCGCGACAGAAAACTGTCCGTCTTCACCTGCGAAGAATTGAAACAAACATCTTCGCCGGGTGAATCGGAATCCGATTTCCGCATCCGTCTGCGCATGAGCGCTCGTGAAGAGCGTGACCGACTTGTCGAAAAACTCCGTCGTAAGTACACGACAAAGTTCTCAACACTTGACGACAAAATTCGCCGCGCTGAGCAGAAGATCGAAAAGGAAAAAGCTCAGAAGTCATCGAAGACGCTTTCGACCGCAGTCAGTTTTGGCACGAGCGTCCTTGGTGCGTTGTTCGGTCGCAAGCTGGCGAGCGCGACGAACATTTCCCGCGCCGGCAGCGCGATTAAGTCTGCTTCGGCAATTGCCTCAGAAGCTGGCGACGTCCGGGCAGCGGAGGAACAATACGCCGCGTTGTTGCAGGAACGCGAAGAACTCAACACGACCGTTGAAACAGAAGTCCAGCAGATTGCCGATTCGCTCGACACGGATCTGATGAAGTTCGGCAGTATGGAACTTTCGCCACGGAAGACCGACACCGCCATCGATCGCATCGCGCTATTATGGCTGCCCTACGCTGACGACGGCGTTGGGAATATCGCGCGGGCGTTTTAGTTCAGCACCAGCGAGCGGCATGCGTCAGCTTGCCGGTACGTTGCGAGTTGCGGATACCATTCATCCCGCTTCTGTTCCGACTGTGGAAGGTTCCCAAAATGACCGCAGAACCGTTTCGCATCTCTCACATTGAAGGCGGATTTGAAGTTCGCGATGGATTACCGCGCCCGAACTGGCCTGTAATTGTTGAATGGGCTCAAACCGTTTCAGACACTATTGATCCACACGAACTCTGGACAGAAATCGCCGCGTATTGGCTCAGCCAACTCGCCGACACACTCAAGAATAACTATGCGATATGGGAATCTCAGGAATTCCTCGTGTTATGCTCCAGAGACAAGGCTGAAAGTCAGCGATTGATTCGATTCTGTGAAAAGGCTCGCAAGAAAATTCTTGAGTTGCTTGGTGGAATTGCAAAGGACGAAGGATTTGGAAAGGTCGTCGTTCTGTTGTTTCACGATCCAGATACGTATTACGATTTCGTTGCTGACACGTATCCCGATGAAGGCGAATTTGCCAGCAGCACAGGTATGTTCATTCCGTACTACTACAGTCATCTGGCGGTACTTGCTGCGCCGAAGGCCGAAACTGAAGTGACCATTGCTCACGAACTCACGCATTGCTTTCTGAAGCATCTTGATCTGCCTCTGTGGCTAAACGAAGGCGTGACTCAATTGGCAGAACATGAAGTGGCAGGAAACCTTCGTGAAGAAATGACGAAAGAACTCGCGCAGAAACATCAGTTGTGGTGGAACAGGGACACCATTCAGGAGTTTTGGATTGGATCGTCGTTTTCCATGCCGGATGATCGACAGGGACTCAGCTATAGTTTGTCGAAATTACTCGCCAGTCGTCTGATCAAACAGTTTCCCGTTTCGTTTGCCGAGTTTGTCACAACAGCCTCTGCCACCGATGCCGGTGAATCCGCACTTTGGAATTCTTGTCGTCTAAGTTTGAGTCAGTGTGTGTCGGAAATTTTCGGCAATCAGGACTGGTCACCGCGTCCCAGTGAATGGCCGAAGTACGATGAACCAAATGAGTAAATTTCCCGGCGAGCGGCATGCGTCAGCTTGCCGGTACGTTGCGATTTGCCGGTACGTTGGTTTTGCGAGTCGTTTGGTTTGCAGGAAGAACGGCCAGCGACGAGGAGTCGCAGTTGTACCGGTGGGCTGACGCCACACCGCTCGCCGATTAACCCCGGTTAGCCGTTTAAGACTTTGCCAATCGTTTCTTTCAGCACACTGCCGCTCTGAACAAGGGCGGTTTTTTCTTTGGACCACAGATCGATTTCAATGTGGCTCTTCACACCGGTTCGGCCGACCACCGTTGGAACAGACAGACACACGTCTCGCAGGCCATAGGCACCGCTCATCAGGGAACTGACGGGCAGGATGCGGTGATCGTCGAGTGCGATGCTGTGAACGACGTCGGCGATCGAAACACCGACTGCAAAACCAGCTCCGCCTTTCTTCTTGATCACTTCTGCTCCGCTCCCGCGAGTCTTCTTTTCGACTTCGGCGATGAGTGTGGCGTTGACGCCAGGAAACTTTTCAAGCGGCAGGTTGGCAATCTGAGCGGCTGACCAGATCGGGACCATGCTGTCGCCGTGTTCGCCGAAGATCGTGACGTTGACTTGTGTCGGTGGAACGGCCAATCGCTGAGC
>JAYVNW010000893.1:0-7380 GCA_043758225.1 Candidatus Kuenenia sp.
ATGGCCACCCACCATCGATCCCCGATTGTCTCATGTCAGATTAGGTGCGTTCGGCCCGCAATTGAACTGATTTGAGTCCCGTTCTCGACATCACTAAAACGAGCTACTGAGTCCAGTCTTCAAATCTGAGACCCGGTACTTTTGAATAATCGACAGTGTTTCGCGTCAACAGAAGAGCATTTTCGCACAGGCACGAAGCTGCGATCTTCAGGTCCATCGTGCCGATACGGATCTACAGTCGTCGCTGACAATTGAAACAACGATCGTCTGATCAAAGGCCTCTGCAAGTCGATTACGTAATTTCGCAGACTCTTCGCTGCCCATTCCTGATAACTCAAATGGTCCGTATCAAGGACGATCATTCGGCAGATTCCTGCAACTGATCTGCCTTCCGCATTTCCGCCCCCAACTTCATGGCAGCGGCGTAGACTTCATCGCCTTTGAACGCTCCAGCTATGCGTTCCCACCATGGAACGGCATTCCAGTCTGAGCGGGCCACTCTTTCCAACTGACGAACTTTTTGTTCAAGTCGATGAAGGCAAAATGTGTCAGCGATGTTTTATAAGACAGCGCGTATTCGGTTCCTTTATGCGTTTTCGGTTCGGTTTCCAGATCGGGAATCAAAAAAGGAGGCATTGTACTTTTGAAAAAGTAGAATGTTCGGAGCAGTGGTCGGCATTTGGCTCCGGTGGATTCGAATCTTCGGCCTGAACAGCTTGTTGCCCATGGAGCAGTTCAGATCGCGTCCCGTGTCGAGTCAGCGGCTCTGGGACTCCAGCTGCTCCATAATCTCACCGATCTCCAGAACTCTGCGCTGGAATTCCGGGTCGCGGTGGACTTCGCGAGTGGGAACGGTACTGGGAGGAATCGGCATGTGATGAGCCAGGCGACCAGGACCGCGGCTGAAGATAAAGACTCGATCGCCAAGGTAGACGGCTTCTTCGATCGAATGCGTGACGAAAAACACAGTGGCCTCGACATCACGCCACAGTTGCATCAGCAGGTCCTGCATCTGTTGCCGCGTATGCGGATCCAGCGCGCCGAAGGGTTCGTCCATCAGGATGATTCTGGGATGCAAAATCAGCGTGCGGGCGATCGCGACGCGTTGACGCATGCCGCCGGACAGTTCGTGCGGATACTTGTTCGCGTCCGACTCGACGTTCAAACCTACTCGCTGAATCCATTCCCTCGCTTTTTCATGTCGTGTCGCTCGATCGACGCCACGACATTCGAGACCGAACGCGACGTTGTCGAGGACCGTGCGGTTGTCGAAGCTGGTGTAGTCCTGAAAAACCATACCTCGATCCGGCCCTGGTCCCAGCACGGGCTTACCGCTGACAAGTACGGCACCGGTTGTTGGCGGATGCTGCGGTTCTAATCCTGCAATCATACGCAGAATCGTGCTTTTGCCGCAGCCGCTGGGGCCCAGCACCGTGATGAATTCGCCCTTGCCGGGGAGATCTTCGATCTCGAATGTCACGTCCTGAATGGCCGTGAAAGCATCGCTGCTGCCAGCGTTATAGGTCTTCGAGACATTGCTGAATTCGACGATGTTTTTCGACATGGTTTCACCGCCAGAAAAGTCGCAAAGTGCCACGAGTCAACTGCCACAGTGCGTTCCGTTCTGCTTCGCGTCCATACTTCCAGCGAAAGAGCAGGCACTGCAACAGCGAGAGGCATTGATCAATCATCCAGGCCACCAGCGGGATCGTCAGAATGATGATCGCCATGATTTCCGTGATGCCTCGCTTGCGGCCAACGTTCAACAGATTTCCAAGTCCACCAGCCCCGTCGGAATCGTTCACGACTTCCACCAGCATGATGTAGCCGAACGCCAGGCCGAAGAGGACTCGTGCGGAATTGAAGATCGTTGGTAGCGCGAGCGGCACCAGAACTTTCAAAACGATCTGCAGCCGCGATGCACCGAGTGTCAAGGCGGTTTCAATGTAGCGTTCAGCCACATCACGAATCGCATCTGCGGCGTCGGAAATAATGAAAGCCACGCAGGCAATGAAAATGAACATGAACTTTTCGGTCTCACCACTTTTGAACAGCGCGAACACAAGTGCTGTCAATGCGGCAACGGGGATGTTGCGACCAAACAGAATTAGTGGAGAAAGAAACGCACGGACAATTGAAAAACATCCTGCGGCAACACCCAGCGGTACACCGACCAGCAGTGCGAGCGAAAATCCGATCGCAACTCGGGACAAAGATTTGACCGTATTGTTAAACAGATGACTTTGAGGCGACTTGCTGTCCCAGAGTTTTGGGAAGTATTCGAGTGCTTCTTTCGGCGACGGTAACTGGGAATAACCCAGAATGCGTTCTTCATGGTCGCCACGTGTGACATACCACCACGTCAGAAAGAATAGGCACAGGCAAATTGATGCCGCAAACAGGCTTTGCCAGCGAGGAACATCGGTGCGTAGGCCGAATAACCGGGAACGATGAACAGCAGGAATGACTGAATTATCCGCAATCTCGCCTTCGGCAGGCGGAACGCTGACTGCAGCCATTTGAGCTTGTTCGACAGGTGGTAGATCTGCTTCATTCATTGCTATTGTAGTTTGGGGTCGGGTTCCGGTTTTTGCAACCCTCCCGTGAATCTCCAGACGATCGTGCAGAATCTGCTTGAAGGCAGCGACGGCCTCGTCCTTCTTTTCGCAGGAACTCATTGACACGACCATCCAACGCGGTAAATTTTGTCGGCCACTGCCTCATAATGACGCGAGTCGGTCGCAACGACCGCAAGGCCGGGGGCAACGACCACGCCGGGTAAAACCTGTCGGATGACCCGCTGCAGCGTCATAAAATCGGGTGAGCGATGATCCGAGATAATCGACGGCGGTATCGGAGGAGCACCTTTGCGGAGCTCACATTCCACTCTCACGTCGTTAGCCGCCTTTCTTGTTCGGTCCAGAACGAACTCTGGCGAATCGCCAGGCAGCAGTCGAAAATTCACGAAGGCTTCCGCATGTCCCGGAAGCGAGCCTTCGTGCTGGCCACCATGAATTACAGTGACGGCCGTTGTGGTGCGAGCGAGTGCGTTCAATGTCGGAGTCTGCGAAAACCTGTGTAGCAGGACAGGCGCAAGAATATCTCGATTGGCGAGCATGAGTCGCGGCATGAAGTCCATTTCTGGTGCCACCGCATCCAGCATCAAGCCGAACGCCCCAGTCAGGCTTGCGGGCAGCGAATGTTCTTCCAGCTTGGCAACCGCAGCTGACAGAATCCCGACAGCCGTCTGGGCTGGAGGCATTGATGAATGTCCAGGCCCAACATCGACTGACAATCGAATGGTGACTAGCAGGACCATCATCAGGACGCAAAAAAGCATGACGCGAATTCCAGGGAGTTTGATTGTTTTCCGCCAGTTTCTGGCGGTTGCTTGTGGCAAGTTGTTCACGGGAGATGACTTTCAAGGGAGGAGAGGATAGAGGGATTTACGGAGTCGTTTCTCTCTGTTGCAGCACACCAGCCGCTTACATATGACCGCCGCTGTTGTCGTTCGCATGCACTCGCTGAGAAGCCAGTCCGTTGCGGCCTCGTCCCAATTGGCGATGGGCAAGCACTGCGGCGACGGAGTCTGCGTAGAACATGCCTTGTTTTGTGAGTGACACCGCGGCCGGTGTCACTTCCAGCAATCCTGCCTGCCACAATGTGCCCACTTCCTGAGCGTAGTCAAGGCAGACGTCGCTTCCGAGTGCGTCAAGGTACCGGCGGCGATCAATCTGCAGGGCTGACAGTTGGCGAGTCGCGTGCAGCAGTTTGAGATCGTCCGATGCGAACTCATAGTACCGATTCCACACTGTTCCCCCCTGCTGAATCGCCTGGAGATATTCCACCGCGCTTTCGGGATTCATTGTCTTCAGGGCCGATGTTTGCGATACATGCTGTGTGCAGGAAATCCCCGACGGTCCAAAACCCAGCATGTCGTAGCGGTCCGGCTGAAAACTCATTAGTTCGTACAGATATCGCCGCGAGTCGTCCTTCAAATCATTTCGTTCAAAATTGGTCAGTGTCGTTTGGCGGTAGCCTTTTGTGAGAAGCTGCTCACGCAGCGATTCCCAGTTGCGTGCCGCCGTTTCATTGTCCGGCAGCGAAGCCAGCAGTTGGTTGTCCCGAGCCCACGGCGCTGCCATTCCGCGGAACAGGACCAGATGATAAAGGCAGATCTGGTCCAGCCCGAGATTCACGGCATGGGAAACGTCGTCCTTCATTTCGGACAAAGACTGCCCCGGCAGATTGAACAGCAGATCTGCTGAAACAGTCATTCTGCGGGCATGAGCGTTCTTGACAACCTCGGCAAACACCTCGGGGCCGCCGAAGGCCAGACGACCCATTTGTTCCAGACGGCTTCGTGAGAATGTCTGCACGCCCATGCTGATTCGAAAATGGCGCGCTGACAGTTCCTGCGGCAGTATGTCCAGCAGCAATGGTTTACGGTTCAGGAAATAGGCAGGCACGCCTTCCAGTGTCACTTCAGCCTGCGCAAGGTCAAAGACTTGATTGAGCTTGCGACACAGATTCCGAAACGGAATGGCTGGTGTCAGATTCGCGGTCCCTCCGCCAAAATACAAACCATGGATTGATCTGCCGATCAGATGCGGAGCCGATGTCACGCGGGATTCGATCTCTCGAATCACTCCGTTCACAACCGCGGCTGCCTTCAGCGAGCTGAATTCCTCATGCGGGAAAGTACAAAAACCGCAACCTGTGATTTTGGGATTGCAGAACGAGTGAGGCAGGACACCGACCAGCAATTCACGATCGGGATGATGCCGCGGTGCAAACCTTTCGTCCGCGGCATCACTCAACTTTCGGACTTCGTCACTGGCAAACGGCATGGCTGCTGCGAGCGGAAAGCCATGTAACAGCCGGTGCCGCTGCGGCTTACTCATTCGATGGTACAGAAGTTCCTGCAATTGTCGTGATCGTGCGTCGGACGCGGTATCGGCAAAGCGTTCGGTTTTTAACAGCATCTCAGGTCTCCTCATTGGAAGTGGTGGGACGATGAACTCAGAAGCATGCAAAGCGATCCGCGTACCGAAGAATGAAGTATCGTTGTAAGTCTCTATCAAGAAACTGGATGCGTCGATTCTGCGTCATCGACTTGTGGCGGGCTAGTTGCACGAGACATACAAATCCTGTAGATTCATATGCAATTCTTGCAGATTAGGCTCCCGTATTGAGATCGAGACGTTCTATGGCAATTCTTTCGAGTCGGGATCTGCGAGTCGCGGAGGCGATTGGTCAGATTGGCTACTGCAATCCGTTTCTGCCGGAGCGACTGGCACTGGAACGCGCGGCTCTTGGCGCTGCGTTTCAATGTGCGGATCCGGTCATCAATCTTCCGCCTGATTCAGACCTGAAAACTATCTTTCCGAACTTTACAGCCCTGCGAGAACGAGCAGAGATTCTGTCGGATAAGATGCGTGCAAACTTGCTGGGCGGAACGATAGCCACAGAGCGTGAACTTCGCATCTATCAGGACATGGCGATGTACCTGCTGTACAACCGCCACATGTCCTATCTGGACAAAGTGGCGACGACACCTGCAAAACTCGCAAAATCTGCGCAGAGTTCTGCGGCGTGGAACGATTTTCAGAGGGATTTCAGGTGGTATCTTCAACTCCCCGGATTTCCTCGTCCTGCGCACATCGAAGCTGCACACTGCTTTGCCGTGTTCTTTCAGATCCAGCGTGCATTCAATCATATCTTTGAATGTATCATCGGACGCTCAATGCCGATTGCTCGCCTGCGTGCCGACGTCTGGGAATCGATCTTCACTCATGACATGAGTCGCTACGCGCGAGCTGTTTACAGGACCATGGGTAATATTCCGACATTGATTACCGGGAGTTCCGGCACCGGAAAGGAACTGGTCGCTCGGGCGATCGGGATGTCGAGATACATTCCATTCGATACGAGCACCACCCGCTTTGAAGTGGATTCGAATTCGTCGCTGCATACCGTCAATCTGTCAGCTCTTTCGCCGACGTTGATTGAATCCGAGCTGTTTGGCCACAGAAAGGGGGCCTTCACCGGGGCCATTGCCGATCGCGAAGGATGGCTGGAAGTTGCTGGCGAACAAGGAACCGTGTTTCTGGATGAGATTGGTGAACTGGAACTTTCTATTCAAGTGAAGTTGCTGCGAGTTCTGCAATCCGGCAGCTTTTCGCGGGTCGGTGAGACTGAGGAGCGGGAATTTAGGGGCAAGTTCGTCGCCGCAACAAATCGCGATCTCTCACAGGAGATGGCAGTTGGCAGATTTCGCGAGGACCTGTATTACCGACTATGTGCCGACATGATTCACACGCCCACGCTGCATGAGCAGATTGCTGATTGCCCTGACGATCTGGAATATCTCGCAGCATTCATCGCTCGGCGACTGCTGACCGACCTGCCTGAAGAGTCGCATGTGTTAGCGCGAGAGACAGTCGACTGGATTGGCAGGCAAATGGGGCAGAACTACGGTTGGCCGGGCAACATTCGTGAACTGGAACAATGTGTCCGCAATGTCATGATCCGGAAATCTTATACGCCTGCCAGGCAACGTCGCATCGCCCCTGGAGCATCGCCACACGAACAATTGGCCCACGCCGTGGCCGAGGGACGCTTCAGCCTGGAACAGCTTATCGAGCACTATGTTTCAATGATCTACGCAGCAGAAGCCCAACATTACGGCCGAGCCTCCAAACGCCTCAACATGGACTGGCGAACGCTGAAGCTGAAACTGAATCAGACACTGATCGAAGCCTATTCTGATCGTTGAGCGTCGGCAGTAACACCAGCGATCGCCGTCGCCGAATGGTTCGCATTTACGCTCTCGATTGCACAACGCAACAGCACCTGCCAGAGAAACGCCCACAACACAATCGCGGTGCCATAAAAACCAGTTTCGCCGAACAGTCATTGGTGCTTGCGGAAGATTCGATCAATCTTTGACAGGTGAAGAAAAATGGGACAAAATTGAATAAAGACGAAAACACTTTCTCTGCTCTTTATCAGGAAACCTGTGTCGTTGATCGTGACTGCTTCTGATAACGTCGCCCCAGCAGAAAGAAGACCATCGACCAGAGACCACCGAACAGAATGACGCTGTAATCCGGGAAGGCGGTAATCATGACGGCCAGGATCGCAAAGAATCCGCCGATCAGGTAACAGCCGCCCCACAGATGTCCGCCAAGAACGAGCAGGATCACACTGCTCACAAGGCTCATGGTGGCCAAATTAACGTCGAGCTGGCTATCGATTCGTGCTATGACTACTGCTGTGACATAGGTCAGGATGTAACCGATCCACAGATTCCAGATAGTTCGCTCGACCGGATTCTGTGGCGTCAGGATTCCATGTCGAGCACGCCAGAGGACACCA
>JAYVNW010000894.1:0-8216 GCA_043758225.1 Candidatus Kuenenia sp.
GCATCAACCAGACTGCAACGTTGTGAATGTACCTCGCGCTTGCATGAATCCACAATCCAGATCTGCCGTTGAGACAGACCTGACTGAGCTTTGCACATACTGCTCAAAGTTTGTACAGGAATCACACTCAGACTCGGATTGGTCAGTCTGTCAAACGCTGCTAGACTCGATCCTGCCAACTTTCATCAATCGGCCTGTCAGTTATGCAAGGACTGTTCCGCGTTCAGAAGACATTGCCGACTTGTCAAACAGACATTCAGTGACAGTGGATTTCAGGTTGTGATTGCTCAGGTTGCGACAACGGGACGTTGAGTCAATATTCCTGAGCCTTTGAATCATATTACTAATTGTCAATTCTAAAGGATGGAGCCTTTTTTCAATGATTGCACTATCGCGTCGTACCAGCGTATTGATTACCGGAGTTACCGGATTACTGGGCGGAGAAATCCTGCGGGAACTTGTGAAACGCCATCTGGGCGACATCGCTGCACTCATTCGTCCGGGTAGTTTTCAGTCAGCGCAGTCCCGGTTTGAACAGCGAATGGAGCGAAGCGGCGAGCAAGCCGACTACTATTCGCACGGGGGCATGGTGATGGAAGGGGACATTTCCCGGCAGCAATGGAACCTGTCTCCGTCCGATTTTCGCTACGTTACGGATCATGTCGAGACCATCATTCACTGTGCGGCCGACACGTCGTTCATTCGCGGAGACAGCGTGATCGACACAAACATTCAGGGAACAAAAAACCTGATTGCGCTCGTTAGGTCGATGCCGAATCCGCCACGAATTGTTTACATCAGCACCGCGACAAATGTGGGCTGTGTTCGACACTGCTGCTTGAGAGAAGAGCAAGGCTGTCAGGCAGAGAATCAACATCACAATTCGTATACTCACTCCAAAGCCATTGCAGAATCGATGCTGAGAGAATCCGGTCTTGATGTCCTGGTGATTCGGCCAACGATCGTCCTGAGCGGAGGATTATCCGATGCGGCCTTCGCACGAAGCATCCTGTGGTTTGCTCCTTTGTTGTATGAGTTTGATGCGCTGCCCATCGACCCCACATCCGAAGTCGATTTGATTTCATCAACTTTCATGGCCAAAAGTACGATCGAACTGCTGTTGGCTGATGACCTTGCTCACGACTGTTATCACATTTCTGCAGGACATCGTCACAGCGTTACGTGCAGGGAAGTCCTTGAAACACTCAATCGCTACTATGGGCGCAAGCCACCTCAACTCATCGCTCCTGAACAATGGACGATGGCCCATCATCGACAATTCATTCGCAGCCCTGAACAGCGAAAAGTGTTCCATGCATTGCGATACTACCTGCCCTTTCTGAATATGGATGTGACCTACGACGATTCGCGTCTCTATCAAGCTCTTGGCTCTCAAGTGCCTGAGTTTCAGGAATTCAATTCCTATAGCGATCAGTTGTTGAGTCAAATCGGCATGAAGGAAGCGATGGTCGAAGCAGCTCGTCCTTGAGTACCGTTTCTGCATGTACAGGTCCTGCGAGCAGATCGCAGCTGCCCGAACTGCGATGCGCGTATCAGATCTCTGGAAACTGCGTCGTGTTTGCAGGTCCTTTGACTATTAGCCCATTGGGCAATCGGCTGACAGCAACGGCATTCGCACAAAGACAGTTGTGCCGTTTTCGTTTTCGCTGGACACATCAAGAGTCACGTTCAGAGTTTGTGCCAGCCGAAACGCGATTGAAAGTCCAAGTCCGATTCCGTGGATTCCCCTCTGTTTTGCAGCCTCAGCACGAAAGAATGGCGTTCCAACGAGAGGCAAATCGGCAGCTGATATTCCATGTCCCTGATCACGGATCGACAGGACTGCTGCATCGGCATCTGCTTCAAGTTGAATGCGAACTTCAGTGCCCTGCTGACTGAACTTGAAAGCATTATCGATAAGAATGGTCCACAGTTCGTTGAGTAAAATGGTATGACCAAAAACCATGACGGACTCTCTAAGTCGGCACTCAAATTTCAGGTCCGAGGCTCGTTCGTGTTCAGCGAATGCGGAAACCCATTCTGATACAAGGTATTTCACATCGACAGCCTGTCGATTTGGAAGTTCCGAGTCTGCGTCAGCTCTGGCCAGGAACAGGAGTGATTCAACAATATGCTTCAGGTGAGTCGCACGACCGTGAACCACTTCCAGCGCGCGACTGTATTCATCGGGAGATCTTTCCCGGCGAAGCGTCACTTCAATTTGTCCCAGGATCGCGGTTAGTGGCGTTCTCATTTGGTGCGATGCGTCGCCTGTAAATCGCTGCTGACGCAAAAATGAATCCTGCACTCGGTCAAGCAGAGCATTGAATGCTCGTGTCAAGTCGGCCATTTCATCCTGCGTCTGAATGTTTGGCAGTCGAGCAGTCAGATTCTCCCCACTCATATTCTGCGCGGTATTAGTCATTTCACGCAGTGGCTGAAGTGCACGAGAGCATACAGATCGCGATGCAAGCAATGAACCTGTCCAGACCGTGACCGAAAGCACAATCAGTGTTGTCGCCATTGTCCGCATAACAGCCTGGACGGGACTCATGGAGACAGCGACGCGCAGACAAATTGCATCATGAAACACTTCGTCATCATCAAGCCCAATCGATGCTTCAGAAGAATTTGCCAGGGATGGATTGTTTCTTATCCATTCTTCAGCAACCAACCAATTGTCGTCATGCCATCGCCGGGGCAGTTGGTCGACTGCAGAGCGGGGTTGTTTCACCGTTATGGCTGCAGCGACTTCACTGAGATCCAGATTTGCGGATTCATCGATCAGTCTTGCATCCTGATCCAGAACGACCCACACGGCATCGCCAGTCGGCGGTGACACACCAACGCTGAGCGGTCTGCTATGCGGCTCCCATTCAACACCTTGAGGACTTGTTTCAACAGCCGCTGCCAGAGCCTGCAGACTGGACGTTACTTTTTCCTCCAGTTGCCGATGCAGAAAAATGCTCGCGAATCCGTAAAATGCCGTGGAAAACGCAACCAACACAAGGGCAATCATTGCCAGAAAGAAGACGCACAAACGATTGGTCAGGGGCTGGCTTGCGATTAGTGACATGCGATCACCGCTATTTCTCTCCAAAACGATATCCCTTGTGCCGAAGCGTATGAATCAGCCTTGGGCCAGCGACTTCAAGTTTTTTTCGCAATTCCATGATGTGGACTTCGAGTGTATTGGAGACACCATCGTAGCGGTCGTTCCAGACGGACTCATAGATCCTGTTTTTCGCAAGCACTTGATTCGGATGACGCATCAGAAAGACCAGCAATCCGGTTTCTCTCGCCGTCAATTCAATGCGGTTTCCGTTGCGGTCAATACGATGTGTAGAAAGATCCACGCTCAAATCTGAATAGTTCAGAATCGTCGTCAGCGTTCGATCCTGTCGCCGCAGAAGTACTCGAATTCGGGCCAGTAGTTCATCAAACGCAAACGGCTTGCAAAGATAGTCATCAGCTCCGCCTTCGAGACCACGAACCCTGTCCGAGACTGCATCTCGCGCCGTCAGAAATAACACCGGCGTCGTCCTGTTTTCTTTACGCAAACGCCGCAGCAGGGTCATTCCATCCAGGCCAGGCAGCCACCAGTCCAGGAGGATGATATCCCATGGATCCTGTTGCAGCATACGCCATCCCTCATTGCCGTCCTTTGCGCGTTCGACAATGAAACCCTCTTCCCCGAGTCCGCGCACTACGAAGTCAGCAATCTCATATTCGTCCTCAATCACCAGAATGCGATTGTGCATGTTTTGCTCTGGACTCTTCGTTTCGGGGGATCACGAACGAAGCCCGGCTTCGGGAAAAAGCCGGGCTTCCTTCATAAATCGCCGGTGCAATCCCGGGATTTTCAACAGGAACCGGATGACTACTCTTCGCCCACTTCAATGTCAATTTCCACTTCGACGTCTGCTTTAATCTCCTTCTTGTCAGCAGTCTCAAGGATCACTTCGTAGCCTTGAAATTCCAATTCGCCGTCTTCACCTTCTGAAATCATTTCCGCTGATTTAAAGGTGCACTTTGGATACTTACGTTGTAATGCAACTTTGACGATCCCGGGTAATTCTTGCAGGTCAATCGACCGCTCAACTTCCTCGATATCACCCTCTTCGTCAACTTTCACATCAATGGCGCGTCCCTTTTCAGAAAGTGTCACTTCGTACACGACTTCGGTGTCTTCTTCATCCTTTGCGTCTTTGTCATCATCGTCTTTGTCGTCCGCGCTCTTTTTTTCATCGTCCTTTTCATCGTTCTTCTCGTCGTCGTCATCATCTTCATCTTTGACGACTTCCTTGGAGGCCTTCTTCATCTTGGCATCTGGAAACATCTTTTTGATGGACTCGACAACCGCCTTGGGAAGTTGAGCCAATTCAACGGACTCCTCTTCCTCCTCGGCGAATGCTCCCGTGCTCGTTGCAAGCGCCAGCAGTCCAGCCATCAATGCCAAAACACTCCACAGTCTTACGCCCATTTTTCTGTTCCTTTTTGTCTCGAAAATCGATCGCTGCCCAGTCGCCATAACGCATGGCCATTGAGCGAATCATACGGAGTGTATCTGCTCCTGATGAACAAATCGTGAACTCAACATGAGATCCTCTTCATCTTTGATATAAAACCGAACCTATTCGGGATTCTTAGGAAATATGACGCTCTGGTTCAGAAAGGATTCCCTCGGTATTCTGCGTCCAGAAGTGTAGTCGTGTGGCTTTTGGTCAAAGTATTTTAAAAATTACACGACAGCCCCCGGCAATAATTCCTCTCAAGCGAAATCGAATGAGTCCTGTGGTAACAACAGCTGCCAAAGCAGCTGAACCGATTTCAATGGATCGAATCGCATCAGCGGACGAGCATGAATGCAGCGAGGATACGTCTCGTCGCATAGTCTTAATGGCGGTCGTGTTTGCACTGTTTGCAGACATGTTCATCTACGAAAGTATTATTCCGATTCTGCCAGCATTTGTTGCGCGCTGGAATGTTTCGCCTGCAGCGTACGGATTTTTATTCAGCACGTTTGCAGTAGCAGTTCTGCTCACCACTCCACTGTTTGGAGTCATTGCTGATCGCTATGGTCGACGATTGCCACTGCTGGCAGGTGCTTTGGGATTGGCGGCATCAACGACGCTGATCGCAGTCGCCAATAACTTTTTCATTCTGTTTGTTGCCCGCGTATTGCAGGGAGTTTCCGGTGCTGCGATCTGGACATCAGGGATGGCGCTGGTGGCTGACCTTTATCCGCGCAAGTTGCGAGGACGGGCGATGGGTACGGTGATGACTGGTATTTCAATGGGGACACTGATCGGTCCGCTTCTTGGAGGTGCTCTTTTCGAACGCGTCGGTCCACGAGTTCCATTTTATGTCGGCACTCTACTTGCATGGACCGGGTTCGTCCTGTTATGGAAAGCCGTTCCCCTAAAACAACTCGACCGAATGTCCTCGACGTTGTCGCCCGAAGCAACTCCTGGTCTGTGGCATGTCGCACTGATGTCGATCTGGAAACGACCAGCGTTTCGCGCAGTCTTTGCCATCGTCGCTCTCGGTGGAATGATGCTGTGCTTGCTGGAACCGACATTGCCTGTGCATCTTGATCGGACACTTGGAGCTGGGCCGGAATCGATCGGCTGGTTGTTTCTGTCAGCGACCGCGGCCTATGGACTGTTTTCGCCGCTGGCGGGTTTCGCATCCGATCGATGGAGCCGACGGAGCATCATGGCGATCGGCCTGATTAGCGCAGCAGCCGTCCTGCCGTGGATTGCGGTCCCGACGTCATGGCCTGCACTGGTTGCAGTGATGGTATTGTTGGGCATTTCATGTTCCATGATGTTGACTCCTGCATTGCCGGAAATGGCAGACGCGGCAGATGACGAGGCTTTGTCAGACTATGGTGCCGCGTACGCATGGTTCAATATGGCGTACGCATTCGGCATGATGATCGGTTCTGGTGTGGGTGGATGGATTGCATCTCGCTATGGACTTTTTGCGGCGCTATGCGTGATGAGTGCTGCCGCCATTATTTGCCTGCCACTGCTGATCTACCGCAAACATGGCGCGAGTTGATCGGGTGACATGAAATTATATGGTTGCAGACTGCGTGTAGTAGGTTTACCACGCTGAGCATGACTGTAAAAAACATCGTCCAGCTTGCCAATCCGTATGATTCGGGACTCGATAAATTTTATCGTGCATTCATTGGATCAACATCGACGGCGAGTTCGACGCCTTCCGGAAGTGTCAGTGTGCTTTCCACGCACTGCCAGAGTTCGCGGACAAGTTCTGGTGTCTTCGCTGCGATCTGCAGATGAAATCGCCAAAGCGTTCGCAATCGAACAACAGGCGCTGGCGCTGCGCCGAGGACGCGGACTTCAGTGGTGTGGCCTTTTCGTGCAGCGCGAAGTTTGTCGGCGACGTCGCGAGCTGTGCGGCGAACACGGTCTTCATCGGGGCCTCGAAAGATGACGCGCGCCACATGAGAAAACGGGGGAGCGCCACCATCGTGGCGTTCGGCAAGTTCGTGCTGAGCGAAGCCGATAAAGTCGTGCATGGCCGCAAACTTGACAGCCGGATCGTAGGGAGATGTTGTTTGGACGAGCACGCGACCGCCACGCTCACCACGACCAGTGCGACCTGCGACCTGAGCGATCAACTGGAATGTACGCTC
The DNA here is from genome assembly GCA_043758225.1 of Candidatus Kuenenia sp. Classification (GTDB taxonomy): domain Bacteria; phylum Planctomycetota; class Planctomycetia; order Planctomycetales; family Planctomycetaceae; genus SXXK01. The sequence continues at coordinate 6,668 of JAYVNW010000894.1, forward strand.
GGCAGCCCGCATGTCCGGCTGACGCAACATTGTGTCAGCATCGACAACTCCCACGAGCGTCACGTTCGGAAAATCGAGTCCCTTGGCGATCATCTGTGTCCCCAACAGAATATCGACTTCTCCGTGTCGAAACTTCTCCAACGCTTCGTCGTGACTGCCGGGCTGCTTCATGGAATCGCTGTCCATTCGAAGAACACGTGCGTTCGGAAACGTGTTTTGAACTTCTTCATCCAGCTTTTGCGTTCCCGTGCCGAGATACCGCACCGCGGGACTCTCACACGTTGGGCAAACCTTTGGCGGCGGAATTTCAAAATCGCAGCTGTGACAAACAGCCGCCGCACGGTCTCGATGCCATGTCAATGTCACATCGCAATTAGGGCACTTGATTCCCGCACCGCAGCTGCGACACCAAACGGTTGGCGAATAGCCGCGCAGATTCAGAAACAGAATGACCTGTCCCTTTTCATTCAACGCACGAGTAATCGCTTGAAACATTGCGCGTCCGATGGAGGAACCGCGTTTGATGCGAGGATCGTCGCGTGTATCAACAACGACAACCGGTGGCAGCGGTCGATCTTCCACACGAGACGGCATTGACACCAGGGCGTCTGTTTTCCGCTGGGCTCGCAGCCATGATTCCAGTGTCGGCGTTGCCGATCCCAGAATCAGCGGCACCTTTTCGTTCCGACATCGCTGCCTTGCCACTTCGCGAGCGTGATAACGCGGCGTGCTGTCCTGCTTGAACGACGGCTCGTGCTCTTCGTCAATCACGATCAGGCCAAGTTGCGGCGTTGGTGCGAAGACGGCACTTCGAGCGCCGACGATGACTTCGATGTCGCCGCTCGCAATCTGCTGCCACTGCCAGTGCCGTTCAGCATCGGTCATGTGACTATGTAGTACCGCGACCGAATTGAATCGACTGCGGAAACGTCGAATTGTTTGCGGCGTGAGACTGATTTCCGGCACGAGCACGATGGCTTGTCGTCCGTAGCTGACAACTTCGCGAATCGCTCGGATATAAACTTCTGTCTTGCCACTGCCTGTGACACCATGCAGCAACAGCGTTTCGTATTCGCTCGCTCGAATCGGTTTCAGAATTCTATCCAGCGCCAGTTGCTGTTGATCGTTGAGGATCAGGTCCTGTTGCTGTTCGAATGTTCCGATTTCATCGCCGCTGATGTCGGAACGAATTCGCAATGCAGTAATGATTCCTTTCTTGCGGAGACTTGTGAGCGGTCCCGGTCCGCAGCCAGCGCGGTCGCAGAGATCGGCAGCGGCAACCGGGCCAACCGTTTTTTGCAGAATCTCAATCACGGTTTTTTGCTGTTTGCTGAGCCGTGTTGTGGCCAGTTTCTCCTCGATATGCGGTGTCAGGATAAAACTCTGCAACTGCCGCGTGCCACTCTTGCGCCGCACGCCGGCTGGAATGACGCTGTCGAGAACTTGTCCCCAGCCGCAGAGATAACGTTCACCGATCCATCGCGTGAGTTCCAGCATGTGTTCATTGAGCAGCGGTTCGCTGTCGAGCAATTCTTCAATCGGCTTCAGT
>JAYVNW010000895.1:0-2325 GCA_043758225.1 Candidatus Kuenenia sp.
GGTGGAATGTTTTCTCCTGAAAACTCAGATGCAGGTTTGTTGCTTCAGGCTTTGAATTATACAGACACAGATCTGCAGATGCCTCCCGACGGAAAACTCCGAGACGACGAACTTGCCTTGCTGAAAAAATGGATTGAAGCCGGGGCGGCGTTGCCGGAATACAAAGCCAAACCAAGATCGAGTCACGCGCAAATTGACTTCGACACTGGTCGAAAATTCTGGTCGTTCCAGCCTCTCGCGAAGACATCGCTGCCAGAGATTCAGGATGTATGGATTCGCAATCCGGTTGATGCATTCGTGCTGCAGCGTCTTGATGATCATCAATTGACTCATAGCCCTGCCGCTGATCGAGCGACATGGCTGCGGCGCGTGACGTTTGATGCCATTGGGCTGCCTCCAATGCCCGATGAGCTGCATGCGTTTACCGCTGATGAATCTCCCGATGCCTTTGAACGAGTCGTTGATCGCTTGTTGGCATCACCGCATTTCGGAGAACGCTGGGCTCGCATGTGGCTGGATTTGGCCCGGTACACGGACTTCACGCCAGATTGGCAAAGTCCTACGGATCGAGGCTGGATGTATCGCGATTGGGTCGTGCGGGCAATGAATGATAACCGGCCATTTAGCGAGTTCCTGCGACTACAACTCGCAGCCGATCTGATTCCGGAAACACCACCGGAAGATCTTGCGGCGCTCGGGTTCCTGGGACTAAGTCCGACGTACTGGAAGGAATTGAAACTGGCACCTTCGGTGATCGAACAAATCGTCGCTGATGAATGGGATGAACGCATCGATGCGGTTTCACGTACGTTCCTCGGTCTGACAGTTTCGTGCGCTCGATGTCACGATCACAAATTTGATCCAATTTCGACCAACGACTATTACGGGCTGGCTGGCGTCTTCGCGAGTTCACAATTGGACGAACGCCCGCTCGTTTCAGAAGACAAAGTTGCCGCAATCAAAGCGGTGCGAAAATCGATTGATGAGCTTGAAGCAAAACTAAAAGCCATCACCGACCAGCAATCTCCTGAAGCAGCGGAGATTCGAGCATCCATCGAACAGCTTCTCACGGCCACACCGGATGTGAACAAACCATGGGCTCATGTTCTGCGAGAAGCCAGTGTGTTTGTGAAACCCGAAGGAACTGACGGGACGAAGCTGGAATATCGCGAAGCTGAACCACGTGATCTGCCCGTGTTTCAACGCGGCAACCCATCGAACCCCGGCAAAATTGTGGCGCGTCGTTTTCTGACAGTGCTGCAGTCTGAACCGATTGCGATTTTTCAACATGGCAGCGGTCGCGGAGAGCTTGCGGATTCCATGTTGCAGCATTCGTCTGGTCTCATTGCACGAGTGATCGTGAACCGTATCTGGCATCAGCACTTAGGTGCCGGTCTCGTGAAGACCAACAGCGATTTTGGTGCACAGGGAGACCGACCGACTCATCCGGAACTGCTGGAATATCTGGCGTATGAATTTGTTGCCCATGGCTGGGATCTAAAGTGGCTGCATCGAGAGATCCTGCTTTCTTCCACCTATCGGCAATCATCGTCGTATCGAGAAGATGCTGCGAACATTGATCCGGCAAATGAGTTCCTGTGGAGAATGAATCGACGACGGCTGGACATCGAAATGTGGCGCGATGCAATGCTCGCCGCGACCGGAAAGCTGGACCTCGCAATGGGTGGTCCATCACAGCCCGTCGATGATTCGGCCAACGTGCGACGCACGATTTATGCAAAGGTCGAACGCGAAGAAATGAACTCGATTCTGCGAATGCATGATTTCCCGGAAGCAAGTTCACACAGCCCCAAACGTGAACCCACGACGACTCCACTGCAGCAGTTATTTGTTCTGAACTCTGCCTGGATGACGCTGCAGGCGAACAATTTGTGGGAACGTCTGAAGTCGGTGGATTCTGCTGATCAACGGATTGATGATTGTTATCAGCTATTGTTTTCTCGGAATGCCACGGCACGGGAACACGAGCTGGCTCACGCATACATGAAAGATGATCAAGCTGGCGGAACCGAACAATCAGGCGACGCAAAATGGAAACTATATTTGCAGGCGATGCTGGGACTAAACGAATTTCATTTTGTGGACTGAGGTCATCATGCTCACATCGCGACGTCAAATGATCCAGGCCATGGGCGGCGGACTCGGCTCGCTTGGTCTGTTGTCGGCGATCAACGCAGACAATATCGTCCATGCGCCGCATGTCCCCGCTATGGCCAAACGAGTTATTCATCTGTTTATGAACGGCGGGCCATTTCAGGCGGATTTGTTCGATCCTAAACCGATGCTGCAGAAGTTCGCAGGCCA
>JAYVNW010000896.1:0-6772 GCA_043758225.1 Candidatus Kuenenia sp.
TGCTGAGTCATGCTCAACAGATGCCGATGCCACTCTGGATGACGCAATTACTTCCAACAGCAGTTTGCCGGAGGCACCACAAATCGCACCCAGATCACAAGAAACAGCTGATTCGGTCAATCTATTGGCGATCTTGAAATTGATGCGTGAGGAATCGCGGGCGTCGATCCAGGAGTTGAAGGCGACGCAGGAAGCTGCTGCTGCCGGTCAAAGTGCTGTGCTGAAGGCGCTGTTTGAAGTTATTTCTCGATCGTCTTCAGTCCGTGACAATGTTGGTGATAGCATTGAACAAAAGCTGTTTGAGTTCGAAGACCGGATTTTGCAACGCATCGGCCACGCAAAAAACTCGACCGAAGTGACCTCGGTGAATGATTCAAAGCAGCCGTCCAATGTTCAGCCCTCGGTGGCCGCTGCTGCAAGAAATAGCGGTGGTCGTTCGTGGGAGGAAATACGCAACGATCTGTTATTGCACGGCGATTCACGCGAAACACAAGGTGAAACGGATATCAGGGAAGCCACGAATCTGGCTAAGCTGGCAACCCTTGATAAATCGAACTCCAGAGCCCAAGCCACACTTCTGGAGGTGCCAAAGGCCGTCGATCTGGATGCATTGAGTGACGTTGAACTGCGGGAAGTATTTTTAGAACGGGAAGAATTCATTTCTACTCTTATCAGTCGGCTCCGTCAATCACATCAACAGTCCAGTGGGCATCTGCCGGCTGAACAACTGAAGGAAATGGGCGAATTTCTGCCTGAGGATCTTGCGGCTCACGTCACGCAGACATTGCAGCAGTTGGATGAACTGGCCCGCATTGGTGAGCTCGAGTTATCCCTGGAGCGTGCAAGACTATCGCGGCAAGTGAGCAAGCTGGAACAATCCCGACTGTTACTGGAGCACCATGCACGGCAACTGGGACTCACCCTGACCGGTGACGGCACCGTATCGAATCCCCAAAGATCAGCGAATAGAGGAAGCAGTTCGCGACGCTGGTTAAGCAAACTCGGTTTCGGACAGTAAACAGATTGGTTGTCAGCATTCCGTAGTGCATGTATCGGGAGCCGGTGGCTTCAGCATATAGAGACGAAACCGCATGTGTTCCGTAATGTCAGTTCGCTCGCCATGTTGATTAAACGTCTCAACACTCCACCCCTGCGTATTGGCCAGTTCTACAAATCGGTCAGCATTCGCGCGCCCTGCTTCGCCGAGCCACGCGATCCCATCGACTTTCAGCATCTGTTGAATGGTGTAGAGTAACCGCTGATGATTGGCGGCATCGTACAGCACATCACTTCCGAATACGAAATCATATTGCAATGACTTTGGTGGCTGCTGCCAGTCGAATACTTTGCCGGTCGCATTGTGAAATCCGTTCAGGCCTGCGTTATGAACGGCAAGCCTGACGGCGGCAGTTGCGTGATCCGAAAATGTCACATCATGTCCCGCGAATAGCGCAGCAATCCCTGTGACGCCGATTCCGCAACCAAGTTCCAGCATTTTCAAACGCGTTGGCCACTGATGATGTAGAATCATCGCAGCCGTTTTTGGCGACGTTTCCCAAAGCGATCCCCAGTACGGATCAGAGTCAGACGCTCCTGAAGTCTCATTCTCAATCGCAAATTCGAGCAATTGATCCTGGCTGGCTGGAAATTCGAACGTGATGTTCTGCCCCACGATGTTCAACGTTCGTTTGGTAAGATGCAGTGTCATTCTGTTTTTTTGAGATTCTCAACGATGTGCTTCAGCGATTTTTCTGCCATGCGATTGAAGTAGTCCCACGTGTGGCCTCCACCTGAAGTGTCGAGATCTCGTTCGTGCAGAATCCCTGACGACGAAAGCTTCATCCCCAATCGAGCAGCACCGTCGAACCATTCAGTGTCGCGTGGATCGCAGCAAAAGAATTGATGCCGTGGCCATGCCAACGGATGCAGGTTCAAGACAACTGACGCCTGACGAGCAGCTTCGGCATCCGGAAACATAGAGTCCAAAGGAATGCCGGAACCGTAAAGTTGATTAAAATCCACCGCCGGAGCAATCGCAGCCACGACAGGAAACTTTGACGCATAGCGAAACGCAAGCTGCAACACCCCTTGGCCTCCCATGCTCACACCCAGCAACGCGATGTTTGGCGTAGTGATGGCAAAGCTTTGCTCGATGAATGGAAGTACTGACTTCATTAGCCATTGTTGCGGCGTTTGATCTGTATCAAACTCGCGGCACACAACGTCGAGCCACCAGCTTCTTTCTCCATCTGGACAAACAGCGACCAGCCCGTATTGCTGAAAGAGGCGACTGAAGACGATATTTTCGTTCAACAGCACTCGCCCATGTCCGTGCAGAAAAAGAACCGCCGCTTGAGGTGGTGCCTCCGATTGAGGCACAAACACGTCGACGCGACGGCCATCAACGGACTCTGTTCGCCAGTTCTTCAGGACACTTTCATCCTTGAATGAACTGCTCTCGTCTTTCTCCGCTGCTTTCGGTCCCGCGATGCCGCGATGCAGATCTCTAATACTATTCAACATGAGAAATTCAGCTCGCACTCAGAATCAGGATTATTGCCGCAAAAACGGTGTGGAGTTTAAACTCTTTCAGTCACCAGGATTGTAGATCGGCCTGCAATTCTGGCAAAAAATATGACGCGAGGCGCCGCAGTGCCGGTTGGAAGTTGCCGACGAACGATGTCGGCGTTGGTTGGGATACGTCGGCATTTGATCTCGTAGTGAGTGGAAGGATCTTTGCGAAGATACTGCTTCAAATCTTTGATGTTACCCGACAGCACTGCTTCGATCCTGAACGCAGTCACGAAGCCCGATGACACGCATTCCGTGCTAGTGAGATATTCTTCCTCTGCATCCAGCCGCTGCATCGAATGCTGTTCCGCCATCACATCGATCAATCCCGATCGGACGATCGCAGGATCAGGATCGAAGATGTATTCAGCAGCGGCCGGAACCACATTCGTCCATGCCGACAGTGGATCAGCACTGATCGATTCTCCAGAAGGCAAAGCCGTAGCTCGGAATGCATGTTTACCGGCCATAGTTCCAAACCAGACAGTTGCTTCGCGACATTCGCCTTTCAGACTAATGAGTTCAATTTCGCAGCGAGGAAATTTCTGCATAAAGTTGCTGGCAGGACTGATCTTAATGCCACCGCCAGCGGCCTTACGCGTCAGTTGCTGCATCCAGACGAGATCGGGCTGATACAACTCAAGTCGTTTCGTAGGCCGATCACTTTCCGCACGTCGATCCGGATCAACATGCACAACCTTGCCAGACCAGTCAAAGTTTGTCACATCTGCACATTGTGTCTGAATGTTGTCTGCCCGATTCCAGATTACCGCATTCCATTCCGTACGCAGACACATCGCAGCGGCAGCATCGATTGTTGTGACTTTTGCATGTTCCGCAATCGCTGACGCATCGACTCCAACTCCGCAGCACAGATCAAACACGCTGTCGGAGTTCGAAAATCGCTTCGCCTTGTGAGTCGCAACTTCCAATGCAGTGCATTGTTCCAGGCCGATTCGTGTTAACCAAAGTTGATCTGCGTTCGGCAGCAATCCCGCCGCGCGCTGGCGACCTTCATGCACTGACAAAGCGGCTCTTACGAGATTGTCGTCGTATGCGTCACGCAGCCTGCGCTGATTTCCAATCTGCGACGGAGTGCTGGCCGCAATCGCAGCAAAGATCTCGGGACAATCTTTCAGCCGTCGCAACAGAAATGCTTCTTCATCCGCGTCAAAATAAACATCATCCATTGTCAACCGGATTTCTTTTTCATGCGAACGATCCCGTCCCAATCGGCGGGTGATTTACGATCATGCTGAGTGATCAACATGGAGAGATAATCCTGAGCGCGATCTTCGGCGGGCATCCGATGGAGAAATTTCCAGGCTTCGGACCACTGTCCTGCGATGAAAGATGCCACGCCTTTTTCAAAATCTGCCAAGTGTTGATCCGTCAGCGAAGGACAACGCGATTCTGGCGGCACAAGTTCACTCACGAGCAACGTACGATCCATACCATACGGCAACACCTGCAACAAACGCCTCACGCGGCCTTCGTCTTTAGGAAGTTTCTCACGAATCTGCTTCTCCAGGAATTCGTCGATCAAAACAGACACGTGCAGTTCGCGAGTCATGCCTTCCAGGCGACTGGCAAGATTCACGACAGGCCCGAATACGGTCACTTTCACCTGTTCACGCGTGCCGATTTTCCCCGCGACGGCGCGTCCGTGGGCAATTCCGATGCTTGTTTCAAAGTCTTTGAGTGGATGATCCGGGTCCGCCTGAGCTTTGGCGAATTCCTCGCGAATTGCCAATGCCGCACGGCAGGCATTGAGAGGTGCTTCGGACGATGCGATCGGCCAGCCCCAGAATCCCAGGGCAGCGTCGCCTTGAAAGTCACCCGTGACACCGCCAAATCGCAGGATCTGACTTGTCATCACTTCAAGGGCCAGACTGACACGTTCCAGCAATCCCGTCAAGTTGTCCGATTCCTCTTCCGCTCGATGACTGAAACCACGCAAGTCGCAAAACAGCACCGTCACATCACATTCTCGAGGTTCCAGCAGAGACGTATCAAGATCCTGCCCGAGCGCTTCCAGAATGGGCGGCGAAAAAAATTGTCGCAGGCCAGACTGTTGGCGTTCCAGTCGTCGTTGTCGCTGCAGCGACCCAACGATGTCCGCGATGAATTCGGTGAACTTAATGTCCGCATGCAATCGCCGTTCACCGGAACTGCCATCTTCCGGCAAACTGCGTCCAGTGATATAAAGCGCGCGGTCGCCAGTGATGTCGGGGAACGGAGTACAAAAAGCCCAACCGAATCCGGCAACCTGCGTGTACTGATCCGGGTTGGCTTCCGGATTGTCCCAGATATGCAGAACCGTGGTCTGCTGTTCCATCGCGTTGGAAATCAGACGCACGCTGGGCTGCATTAATAATCCGGTTTCGAAACGCTGCTCCTGATGGAATACGCGCGGACGCAGATTGTCCGAAACTCCCACGATGGCGACGCCATCAGCGTTCTGGACACCGGCAAGAAGCAGGCTTGCCAGCCGAATATACAGATCGCGTTCGACGCCTGATTCACGAATGACTGTCGGCAAACTGGTGAGAACTTCAATTCGCTTTGCTGCATCGTCGTATCGAACTCGCTGCAACTGCTGACGATCAATCGCAAGCTGCTGGATTGGTTGACGATCTGGCGAATCACTTTGGGTGACCTGCTGCACTTCAAACCGTGATGATCCAACGACAAACGCATCGCCGGAAGCCAGTGTTGCCACTGAAATCATAGCGCCATCGACGAAAACGGGATTCGATTTCTCGGCGAGTTTTCTGATCGTCACTCCGTTTGCTTCCGCGTGGAGCTCGACGTGGCGACGGGAAATGAGTTCATCCCAGGTGACGTGCAGATTGGCATCATCCCCGCGTCCCAGCACATACGTGTCGCCACAAACGAGTAAAAACTCCCGGTCCAGACGGTGTCCGTTGTGAAATGCCAGCAACCGAAACATGTCAGATTATTCCATCCCGCCCACTTCCTTCATCTCCAGTTGCTTCATCTTGCGATAGAGGTTGGATCGATGAAGGCCGAGAAGTTTTGCAGCGTCTGTCATGTTGTCCGCCACATGATGAATACTGCGGCGTATAAAGTCTCGCTGAAATTCGCGAGTCGCAGCGTCCATCCCAAGATCCAGCGCGGGGAGTTTGGAGTTGTCAGACTCCGGGCTCAGGATAAACGCCAGATCCTCCGGCTCCACGCGATCGGCCGGACAAAGAAACGCGATACGTTCCATCAGGTTTCGCAACTCACGCACGTTTCCTGGCCATGTGTGAGATTGCAGTCTCCGTCGCGCTTCCGAAGAAAGGTGCAACTGCGGACGTTTGGCTTGCACCGCAAAGCGACGAAGAAAGAACTCGGCCAGAGGAAGAATGTCTTCGGGCCGTTCACGCAAAGCCGGGAGATCGAGCGTAACGACGCTAAGACGATAATAGAGATCTTCACGAAACTTTTTTGCTCGCACAGCTTCACTAAGGTTCGCATTTGTCGCAGCGATGATTCGCACATTGATTGGAATCGACTGCGATCCACCAACGCGCGTGATAACTTTCTGCTCCAGAACTCGTAACAGCTTAGCCTGGCCACCAGGACTCATGTCACCGATTTCGTCCAGAAACAGAGTGCCTCCGTCGGCGAGTTCGAATTTTCCCTGTCGCATGTCGCGAGCATCTGTAAACGCGCCGCGTTCATGGCCAAAAAGTTCGCTCTCCAGCAAAGACTCCGTCAGTGCGGCGCAGTTTACCGCGACAAACGGGCAGCTTGAACGATTGCCCTCGTAATGCAGTGACTGTGCGACGACTTCTTTACCAGTTCCGCTTTCACCAAGCACGAGCACTGGCAAGTCGGTCGATGCCAGCCTGCGGACGGTGTCGCGCAGAGCAGTGATCGCCATGCTCTCACCGACGATCGAGACACCCTTCGTGACTTGTTCGGCGAGCTGACTGTTGCTGCGATGCAGTAGATTGCGTTCCTGCAAATTCTTAAGTGCGACGGTGGCCTGTGTCCCCAATTGGGAAAGACATTCAATGTCATCCTGAGTAAACGGCCGATTGTCATTCTGGTTAATGCCTTCAAAGGCTCCAACGATTGTGTTCTGTGCGTCACGCAATGGGACGCAGATCAGATTTCGAGTTCGATAGCCATACTTGCGATCGACTTCCTGGTTAAATCGAGGATCGTCGTATGCATCATCAACGCTGAT
>JAYVNW010000897.1:0-3714 GCA_043758225.1 Candidatus Kuenenia sp.
ACAAGAATCAGCCCCACCGCCAGTTGCACATGCCCTGACCAGAAAAACGCCATCCCGAATTTTGCTCGAGTAAACGGCCCGTCCCCGATCACAAACGCACGTTCCAGATGAATGCCGATCAAACCCAGCACGACGAGCATCGTCGCCGGCGATGCGATTTCCCAGAAGCGCTGCGGCGACGGTTGCAAGTCTGCCAGAAACAGCAAACCTGTCATCGCCACACCAGCGCTAAATACATAAACGAAGAGTTCATCCTTCAGAATTACGGCTGACACCGCGTACAGCGCGCTGATCAATACGGCACACATCCAGAGATGCCCGTCGATTGTGATCAAATCATTCCCATGACAATACCACAGGTTCAACGGCATCACGAGACACGATAATAACGCCAACGCCTTTCCGGCCAGTTGATATCGCGTGTAGTGAATCGTCGCCAGGCCCGCCGCCAACTGCAGGATATTGCTGAACGCCAGAATTCCCGCCATCACCGGCGGTGTGAAGTAGTTATTGATCCACAGCAGAATCACCAGTCCCACCACCATCAGCGCGCCGCCAAGACCAAGCAGACACTGAATGCTGCGCGGGTCGAGGATGATTTCGAGCAAGCTTCGACGCGGTACTGAGGGCGGCTTTGGAATCGGTTCACTTGCGACGGCTGCAGTCACTGGTGTTTTGAATGGCCGTGCTCCGCCCTGAGCCGAAGGGGTACACTGAATTGTCAGGCTCCATTCTGCAATTCCGTCCTTTTGAAGTTGCCGCCGCACAGCGTTGAGTCGTTCATCGGAATCCGCCTTCAGAGCATGAAGCTGAGACAGCGAGATTCCTCCTCGTGAACGCAGATCCAGCAGTAATTCATTCACATACATGCCCGCACGATAACCGCGAGTACCGGCTGTTTCTTTCGGCTGCCGTGGTAGAAGACCCGGCACCTTCGGCATGGCCGCGTTGTTGCTGGCATCCTGCGAATAGATGCCGTACTGAGCCTGCAGATTGGCGACAATTTCCTCTCCCTGCGCCCGCGTGAGCTTGCCTCGATCCATCCACTGCTCGCAACATTTTTGCGCTGTCCGCACGGAATCCAGCAGAACCGCCCAATTTAATTCATTTTCGACATTTGCCATGATGATCGCCTGTTGGTCGTCGTTGCCTGTATTCCATCGATAGGCCGGGAGAGCGTCCTGCCACTCGTCATATTCGCATCGCGCTGGCATTATCGTAACGATTGGCAATGAAAAGGAACAACGCTGACAAGACTCGTGTTGGTTCGCGGGCGGAACAATAGATCGGGCAGCCACGCACCAGCGGACCGCCCAGGCAACTCAACCAAATGCTGATCGCGCGGACCTGATTCCACTTGAACAATTCTGTCCACGAGATTCCACAGTCGCTTCCATTGACTTCGGATGACCGACACTGAAACGGGACCATTCGAGAACGTTCACCGAATCATGGTCAATAGATGGATCATCGCGTGATTCTGCCATCGCTCGATGGTTCCTGCTTTCCAGCGGAATCAGGTGGCATGCCATTTGCCGCATGCCTCACTTCGTCCGCAACATATCCGGCGTTACGACGCAACGGAATCCTGTGTGAAACGCGCCGGTGTCTTCTTCGCCTTTCATGCGAGCACTCACGCGGTAGCCGACGCAATATTGATCGCTGCACATAAATGATCCGCCTCGCTGGACTCGCTTAATTATCCCCGGTTCCTGCGGATCATAACTCGCATCAGGGCCAGGAGGATTTTTGGGTGGGCTGACGGCGTAGTATTCAGGCTGATAATAATCCGAACACCATTCCCAGACGTTGCCGGTGATCTCGTACAGACCAAAGTCGTTTGGAGGAAAACTTTTCACTGGTGCCGTATGAATGAAACCATCTTCGCCGATGTCCTTGATCGGGAACTCACCCTGCCAGATGTTGTGCCGCCATTTTCCTTCTGGCTTCAATTCATTGCCCCATGGATATGTCGCCCCGCCTCGTTTGCCTCGAGCTGCAAATTCCCACTGCGCTTCGGTTGGAAGTTTTTTGCCAGCCCAGTTGCAGTACGCTTGTGCATCCAGCCAGCTGACATGCACAACCGGATGATCCATTCTGTCATCGATCGTCGAATCCGCGCCTTCCGGATGCATCCAGTTTGCGCCGGGAACATACTGCCACCAGCTGTAGGCTCCTTTTTGAGGATCGATATCGTTCCGACTGGAAAGCTGAAGGCTGCAGATCGAACCTGGCTTATTCAGTTCAGGCGGGATTTCGATCTTTGCGAGCTCTGAATCGGGCATGATGCTCCGCAGTTCCGGCGCGCGTTCGGCGGTTGTGAGGTAACCTGTCGCAGCCACGAATTGTTTGAACTGTCGATTTGTGACTTCCGTTGTGTCGATCCAGAAACCATTTAGCTCGACAGCGTGCGGTGGAAATTCATCCGGCACAGTGTTCAATTCGCCCATTTCAAATTGACCGCCTGGCAACCACTGCATGTTGGCAACACGTGGGTCGTTGGTTGGTGGAGAGGGTTGATCGGTGATGACGGTTGATGAGGTAGTCGACTTCGAAGACTTTGCTTCGGCTGGCTTTGGCGGCTCTGGAAGCTGATCATTCGCGACTTCTTTCGCCGATCCTGAATCGCCCGTTTTCAGAACGACCACAACCAGCACGATGCAAGCGGCGAGGAGCGTTAGCGTGGCGGAAATGACTTTGAACATGAAACTGTGGACCGTTCGAGGTTCGGTTGTCGATGGAGCATGGCTACATATCCTAAGCTCCTGATCCTAATCTTACTCATAATCTTTATCGACTGACGCAGTATGATTACGATTAAGATTATTCCTCCAGCATGTGTTTCTGCACGATCGGCAGCAGTTGATCATGCAACAGTCCGTTGGATGCGAGCAATGTCGTTTTCTTAATCGGCGGAGCCTGGCCATCACAGGTTGTGACAATCCCACCAGCTTCTTCAACCAGCAACTGTCCTGCCGCAAAATCCCATGGCGACAATTGATACTCAAAGAATGCACCGTACAACCCCGAAGCCACATGCGCCAGGTCCAGCGACGCCGTCCCGAATCGCCGCACACCGTGAATCTGCTGCCTGAAGCAATCGCCGACAGCGGCCAGAGTCGCTTCCATCATGGCTCCGCGATCATACGCAAAACCGATTCCAAGCAATACTTCATTCAAGTCCTTCTGCGGACCGACATGGATTGGCTTGCCATTGTGCGTCGCACCGTGGCCGCGCCGAGCCACATACAAATCATCGCGAATTGGATTCAGGATGATACCGCATTCCGCTATGCCTCGGTGCAGATAAGCAATCGACACGGCGAAGTGCGGGATATGGTGAGCGAAATTGGTTGTTCCATCAAGCGGATCGATCACCCAGAGATGTTCGGCCGTCACATCGCCCGAGTTCTCTTCTTCGCCCAGGATGGCATGATCGGGAAACGCTTCACGAATGACGGCAGCGATACGACGTTCGGAGGCAACGTCGGCATCGGTCACCATGTCGGATACGCCTTTCAGACGGACTGCAAATCCTTCATCAAAAAAGCGTGAAAGAATCGTGGCCGCTTCTCGAGCAGCGCACATTGCGACGTCAAACGTATTCAGCATTGAGGACTCGATTGTTTGAGACATCCACAGCAGGCGAGCGGCAGGGCCAACGCCCTCCGAGGAAATCCAGCGCACTCGGAGGGCTCACGCCCTGCCGCTCGC
>JAYVNW010000898.1:0-2571 GCA_043758225.1 Candidatus Kuenenia sp.
AGGTGCCGGCCGGAATCGCTGGCAATGTGTGTTGTGCATGGCGGACCTGTTTTTTCTGAGCCTTATCACCGACGGAGCGATAAAGTATAGCAGTCTCCATGGACCAGGGCCAGAAATCCATATCTTACTTGCATGGGTTCCGCCGCCCAATTTGTTGGGTCAGGCATTCCGGTCTGGGTTTTCGCCGTAATGCGATCCACAAGAACGAGCGTGATTACTCTCAACCGCGAGACTGCGCCACATGCCGCGATTTCGTTCCGAGTTCATTGACAACCGAATTCCTGCGAACTCAGAAACGAAGCGAAGCGTTGTTTAAAATGATCCATAACAACACGCGAATTCCGGGCGTCGGACTCAACTCGTTTTGCTCAGAGATTATCGGTCGGCATCAGTTCAAATCGATGCACGTGAATTTGCGAATCTAAACGGTTCGCCGGTGACGTCGTAACGCTGTTGCATGGCGATGTTCATAATCAGGCCGATGCCTGCGTACGTCGAAATCAAACTACTTCCGCCGTAGCTGCAGAGCGGCAACGTGGTGCCAGTGATTGGCAATAGTCCGACGGTCATGCCTGAGTTCAGAATTGTCTGGATCGCAATCAGTGTCAGGATGCCCACACAGACAAGTCGGCCGAATGGTTCCCGAGTTCGACGTGCAACTTGAAGACCTTTCCAGATCAGTACGCAGTACATTAGCAATAACGCAGCACTGACGGGGAAGCCAAAACGTTCACCGATCATGACGAAGATAAAGTCAGTGCGTGATGCGGGAAGTTGCCACGCGGTGAGATCATCGACAGGCCGTTCCTGCTGGCTGCGACTGCCCCAGAATCCTCCGAGTGCAAGGACTTGTTTGGATTGATGCAAATGGAAACCGTCACCCGCCGGGGCGGCGCCACCGTCTCGCTGGGTGAAAACGGAGACGATGCGAGACTGTTGCTCAGCACTCATCTGAATCCACAACAGTGGCAGGCAGAGCAACCCTGGTAAAGCGGCGGCGGCGAGATGTTTCGTTTTCGCACCCGCGGCAAACAGCATCGCGTACAACACTGGCAGAAACAGCAGCGATGTGTCCAGATCCGGTTCGCGGATGATCAGCAGCATTGGAAAGAATGCCATCAGGAGAGGCGGTACAAGTCCCACAACGGTTCTTTGACTTGATCGAAACCTCAGATAGGCGGCCAGCGCCATGATGTAGGCGAGACGCGCGGGCTCGCTGGCCTGAAAGTCAAACAGTCCCAATGGAATCCACCGCCTGGATCCGTTGATTGGTGGCATAAACAACGTGATGGAGAGCATGACCAGTGACAACACAAACAGCCACGGACTAACTTGACTCAACAGTCGATACGGCACCAACATCACCGCCAGCATTGTGAGCAGTGCAATGAAGAACCAGATCATCTGCTTTTCAACAAGCTGCGTGCGGCCGTACAATTCGTCGGCGCGCACGAGGCCGCAGAGTCCAAGCACCGTGATGGCGATGCAGACCAGCAGAATCGTCCATGGCACTTGCCGAAGCCACGAGGACACGCGCGGTTGTACTCCGTTTTTAGAACAATTGTCCCGACTGTTGTTCATGCCCAATTGTTCATGCTCGATATTGTCGAACAGTTGAGACAATTGTTCGACACAGAATCCCACTACGGCTGCAGAATGTGTTTGCCGTCTTCGAACTGCTTGTGACAGGCGTTGCAGTTGTTCAGCATTGTTTTGTAGGCGGCCGTTGCAGCTTCGAAGTTCTTTTCTTTGGCGGCTTTGTACAACGCGGCTCCATCAGTCTTCGCGGCAGTCGCGTGTTTGGTCCAATCGTTGCCGTTTGCATCAGGCTTACGAACGAACAGCAGATTGCAGCTTTCGGCAAGGATGAGTGAATCAGACTTTAATGCCTTCCAGCCTTTGTTGTCCGCAGGTGCGGCGGCCATCGTGGCTTTCAGTCGCAAATAGGTCGGCTGAAAAACGTATTCCATAAATTCGTGCATGCTGTCTTCCACCGGTGCAGCTTCATCGACTGTCAGGACTGGCGAATAAGCCTGTGCGTCGTTGGTGGTTGAATACATCAATGCAATTACTGCGACGGCAATAAACACTGCACAGAGCGAGCTGGCGAACTTCATGATTTAAGTTTCCCGTGCTGTTTTTGAAGGAGTTTGAACATTCTGTTATGTTATACAAAAGGTGCGGAAACTTATAGATCGATGGCTGGACGCGTCTCGACTGGGCCATTCTTTCAACTGCAGAGAATGCACCGTGGAACAGCAGATGACGCGCCGCAGATGCCTGTTATTTTTCAATCGTAGGTGGCCCCGCGTTGGGGCTGGCCCCGCGCTTCGAAACAGACATTCCATCGCACATCAATCGTGATGTCTAACGTCGGTGACCCGGCGTCAGACCGTTGCCCAGTCCGTTCTGTGCCGCCTGTGGTGCTGTTGGCACGGCGAATATTCGAGTTAAGTTGAGCGTTGGAACTGGGGCTCCAGGGCGAGGTTGAAAGGCTTCAAAGAATTCTCGCATAGAATCATCGATCTTACGGGTTCCGGAATTCGTTTGCGGATTCGCTGTTGTTCCTCG
>JAYVNW010000899.1:0-3168 GCA_043758225.1 Candidatus Kuenenia sp.
CAAAGAAGCGATGGCTGATCCGGAAAAACAGCAGCGAATAACTTCCGGTCCGTGGGGCACTCTGAACATCTGGAGTCAGCAAGTCAATATGGGCAGCAATCTGCTGAAGTCATTTACGTTTTATCTTATGACCAGCTTCTTCATCGCCTATCTCGGAACACTCGCTCTCGATTCCGGAGCGACATTTTCAAAAGTATTTCAGGTGACCGGCACGGCCGGAATACTGGCATATGCGTTTGGCCATGTGCCAAATTCCATCTGGTTCGGCACTCATCGCAGACCGATGCTGATGGATATTCTCGATGGCGTCTGTTTTGGATTAGTCACCGGTTTGATCTTCGCCGCCTTCTGGCCTTAAACAACTATGCCTGTTTTTGACTATCGATTTACCGTAAACGCTCCACTCGAAGCAGTATCGGCGTTCCATTTTCAGACCGGCATTCTGAGGGCACTCACACCGCCAATGATGATTATGCAGGTACACCGTTTTGATCCGCTGGCGAATGGATCCATCGGTGAATTCACAATCTGGATGGGACCGATTCCCGTGCGCTGGGTGGCTGAGCATTCTGATGTAAGTCCGACCGGTTTCGTTGATACTCAGACACGTGGCCCCATGAAATTCTGGAAGCATACGCATCGATTCAATCGTGTGAGTCCTCAGGTCACTGAGGTGCATGAACATATTGAATTTGAGCATCACTCCGGACTGAGAGGGATTTGGTCACGAATGCTGTTTCCACGGATTGCATTGATCGTTCTGTTTAACTACCGTCGTTGGGCGACACGCCGAGCTGTAAGATAAATTTAGCGTGCGGCTTGCTTTTCAGCCGAATGGAAAGCGAATCTTTGCAGTTCTGGGGACGATTTTCAGCCTGATGGCGATGCTGTGCATTGTCGGCCTGATCATTCTCGGTTCGGTTCAAAGCCACTCGACCTCAGCCCAAATCCAGCGATCCCAGGGTTCAATCCAAGGGTCGAGGGGCCAGCCTGAACCATCGCGGTGTCGTTCGAGTATTCTACAATGCGGCAGGAACGCATGATTTGTCAGACTTATCAATGTGCCGATTCTGCCGATTTCAAGGCGAAGAACGACCTTGATACTGCGGATTGACAATCTGATCAAGTTTTCAGGTCAACGTACTTTCGCCGTGTATTGCGCGGAGAATTCGTTCGGTGGGGTTGTGATGGCGGCTTAAGGCACGAATGGGAAAAAGTGGCTACAAAACGATGGCGTTTCTGCGCCATGAGTTTATACATTTAGGGGTGTTGATACGT
Source organism: Candidatus Kuenenia sp. (assembly GCA_043758225.1). Taxonomy (GTDB): domain Bacteria; phylum Planctomycetota; class Planctomycetia; order Planctomycetales; family Planctomycetaceae; genus SXXK01. The sequence goes on from JAYVNW010000899.1 coordinate 1,279, forward strand.
CTCACTGAAGTTTCCCCGGAAGGACCGTTGTCAACCCCTCTGAACGTGATAGGATTCGGTCACAGTCATCCCGTCCGCAGGAAATCTGATGATTGGAGCCGAACTTGCACTGAGAGGGATCTCAAAGGTGCACTTTGCAGTTCTGCAAGGTCGAATAGGAACGGGAAACTTCTGTCGTGATTCAATCTGCAACACTGTCTACTGCAGAATTCCGCACTCGCAAACCGAACGACACACGGTCGATGCCGCAGATTAAATCAAAAGACGGACTCAAGTCCTTTCTCCTGACATCACGATTGCTGTCCCCATCGGACTGGAATACCGTGGAAGGACAACTGACAGAGCCTGTTTCTGTGGAATCGATCCTGCAGACCCTTGAGCGGCGACAAATGCTGACGCCACTGCAGGCCGGTCGCATCCTCAAAGGTGAGACTGAAGGCCTGATTCTGGGGCGTTACAAGTTGCTGTATCGCAACGCCTCTGGAAGTTTCGCGCGTGTATTCCGCGCGGCATCCCTGGACGACAATCGCGTCGTCGCTCTCAAGCTTCTTCGTGAACGTTGGGCCGAAGATCCTCGTACTGTTGCCAGCTTCGCACGAGAAGCCCGCATTTGTCAGAGGTTTATTCATCCCTACATCGTGCCGATCTACGACATCGGCAACGAGGGACGTTTTCATTTTTTCACGATGGAATTCGTGGAAGGTGGGAACCTGCGAGACTTCATGAAGATTCGCAAGACGCTGTCTCCGGTAGAAGCAACACGTTGTATGCTGCAGATGTGCGAGGGTCTGGAATACGCATTGAAGATGGGTGCCTCGCATCGTGATCTAAAGCTTACAAACGTGCTGATGAGTAGCACAGGTGTCGCAAAACTGGTGGACTTTGGTTTGGCAGGGGCCGAAGATGCAACCCAGGCTGGCACAAGCGACGACGTGCAGCGAGCGCTGGAATACTCCACGCTGGAGCGTGGCACAAACGCGCCTCGAAACGATCCGCGGAGTGATATCTTTTTCGCTGGCTCAATCTATTACGAATTGCTCGCCGGTGAAGGTCCATGGCCAAGGACTATCGACCGAGAAGAAAAGCTGCAACTGCAGCGTTATGCCAACATCCGTCCGCTGAAGCACGTCCTGCCGGGACTTCCGGAAGGAGTCTACAAAGTCTGTCAGACGATGCTTGAGCTGAATCCGTCAGCACGATATCAAACTTATGCGGAGGTCAACAAAGATCTCAGAGCCGCTCTGGCCGAAATGGGTGAAGTCGTTGAGGGCCCGAATGGTAAGAATTCCACGGGATCCGGCGGGGCGGGATCAAAATCGTCAGCAGACTCGGCCTCTAAAACGGAATTCAATCTGCTCGTCGTCGAGGCAGGGCGAAAGCGGGAAAAGAAGCTGAAAAAATATTTCGAACAGTATTCGTTTGTTTTGGACTTCGTCGAGACTCCTGCGATAGCATTCGAAAAGATGAAGGGCAAGACACGCCCTGACGGAGTACTCTTTCTGGCTGATGCCGACGCGCCGCCGGTCGTCGAGACGTATCCGCAGATTCAGGCTTACGCTCGATCGCTGAAATTGCCCTGTATTGCATTGTTTGCAACTGAGGATGCAGAGGCTGTCAAGAAGAGCATCAACTCGACGAAGTTTGGCGCGACAATGTTCCAGCCGACTTCGCCACGCGAACTGCGACAGCATTTTGCGGACATCTCGGGCTTCGATTGTGCCGGGCGAGCGCCGGCGGAAACTCCAATTTTTGAAGAAAAGCCGGTTGTCAAAGACCTTGGAACAAGCAAGCCGGCACGAGCAGTCGAACCCGTGGATGATGGTCACGAAACTGTCTCGGCCAGCTCGGGCGCAAACGTCGAACGGCCTCCTGAGCGAAACCGAGTTTCTT
>JAYVNW010000900.1:0-1546 GCA_043758225.1 Candidatus Kuenenia sp.
AAACAGCAGATCGAAATTCATATCCACGACCGTCTGTGGATAACATGTGTCGTAGCGTCCATCGAAACCCACTGTAGTGTTCGGTGCCAACGCAGCCAAAGCGTATTGAGCCCAGTCAAATGTAACAACCAGCCGTCCGTTGATTTGTTCGCGTTCCATAAACTCAAAGGCCGATACCGGGTACTTGCTTCGGTCGACACCAAACGTCGCAAACGTGTAACCCAACAATGCTAGAAGTGCCGCGCCGACTGCGGCGAGTTCAGTGCCTATAACTTTTGCCGCTCGGCCTGTAAATTCTTCATGCACTCCCAGAGTCGGCCGCCATTGAACCAGCCGGTGCCAGAGTGACCAGACATGTTGCGGCATCCAGAATCCGAATGTGATTGCGAAAAATGCCAGGTGACGAAGGTGCCCGATTGCCTGAACCGCGATCAATGCCAGTACAACGATTTGAACCCAGTCGCGTTTGAATCGCGTCAAACATACACCAGCGATCGACAGGATCGACAACGCTAGAAACGGAAACAAGACGCCTCCGCCATCAAGGATGTTGGCCCATTCCGAAACTTCGGGCCGAGGCTGGCTGAGCGAAACGATCATCCAGTACGGCAGTTCCCATCCATATGGATTTATAAGTACACACAAAATCGCCGCAATCCCTAGCACAGCGAAATGCAGAATTATTTCCGTTGCCTCACGATGCTGATGCCACCAAAGCTCAATGCCGCGCAGACCCAGCACAGCGATGAAAACACACAAACCGGCAGCAAATCCACCATGTGCGTTCGTCCATGCGATCAATAACGGAATGCACAGCCACAGCCATTTTGTCTGCACGGTTTTAGAAATCGCCCAGTTTCGAAACGCACGATCGAATGCAAGTAACATCAAGCCAAAGAACAGGAAGCTGAAGAGCTGAGGTCGCATGAGCCAGAATTCTGCCAGCCCTGCTGCTACTGGAATCATCGCGACGGCAGCGGCGAGTGCTGGAACTGCCTGCCGTACTGCATTGCGTGCCATCATCGACAGCAGCCAGATTCCGGACATACATTTAAAGATCATCAAACCGTAGCCGCCAATTGTTCGCTGTCCAAATGCAACGGCAAGTTCGAAAACATTCTCATGGTTGACCCACGGATGATCCGGAGTCGAATACGTATGAGTGGCGGTCGTCGGCATTATGCCCGCATGAATCCAGTCTTCGCCATACTGAATGTGGCCCCACAGGTCCGGTTCAATACTTCGCCATGCCAAAAGATTTGCAGCCACCAGAGTCAGCAGCAACAGAATTCCATTGTGCAGCCAACGCGGGACTGGCGGTACAGTGCTGCTTGCAGAGGTCTGAGTCATGGCGTCGAACAGTCGGGAGTATTGCCGAAAAGTGTGGCAGACAGAAGCGTCCTCCGAATGAATGGAAATCCACCGGCCTTCTGCAACCTAGCACAGACAATGACCCTGTGACGGATGCCTCCCTAATCATTCACGCGGCCGAACATCATCGTGCCGTTGCAATCCGTAATATCCTTTTAATACATTCGGACCACAC
>JAYVNW010000901.1:0-1948 GCA_043758225.1 Candidatus Kuenenia sp.
GCCCACATCGGTCCCGTCTGGGCTCGCTTTTCTTTAGCGTTGATTGACGCACCCTGTTTCAGCAATTGCCGGAGTGCGGTTGCGTTACCGGTTCGAGCGGCAATCATCAGCGGCGTTTCACCGCCGGGCGCTTCGAATTCAACATTGGCACCGGCCAGCAGCAGTATTTCAACGGTTTCGGTTTCTCGGTGAGTGCATGCGATCGAAAGCGGTGTCACTTTGTATTCGGTGGCGGAGTTGACATCGCTTTTTGCGTCAATCAACAACTTTGTGGTCGCTGGATGATTGTGGTAGACCGCCCAATGCAACGCGGTCATGCCGTCGTCCTGAGGCTGTTTTACATCGACGCCTTGTTCTATGAGCTTACCGACGAGTGCCCAGTCGCGAGCTTCGGCTGCGTCGGCGAGTGGCGCAGTCGGATTGTCGCTTGTGCCCACGATTGCTAAAAACGGCAGGGCGATGAGGATGAGAGTTTGGAGCAAAAGGTTCATAAGCTGGAGGGTCATCCCACTACATTGGCAACGGGCCAAACAGATCACTCGCATCACCACGGCTGTCGGCGAACTTACTGATTTCTACGCCAGCCTTGTTCAACAGCGTCAAATGCAGATTCGATAACGGTGTATGTTGTTCGTACCGAACATGACGGCCGCCACGCATGTTCCCCGCAGCGCCGCCGGCAAGCAGAATCGGCAAGTCCGTGTGATCGTGCGCGTCCGAATCGCCCATGCCACTGCCGTACATGTACAACGAATGATCCAGCAGCGTTCCATCGCCCTCGCGCGTCGCCGCCATCTTTTCGAGGAATTCAGCGAACAGTGAAACGTGGAACTGATTGATTTTTGCCAGCTTCAGCAGTTTTTCCGGGTTCTTGCCGTGATGCGAAACCGGATGATGAGCGTCAGGAACACCAGCTTCCGGATATGTTCGCGTACTCGCCTCACGCGCCAACTGGAACGATACGACTCGTGTAATATCACCTTGAAACGCCAGCAACTGCATGTCGAACATCAGCCTCGCATGATCAGCATAAGCAACTGGAACACCCACGGGTCGATCGAGATCCGGCAACGGGTTTTCCGCGACATTCGCTTCCGCGCGTTGAATCCGTCGCTCCACTTCTCGAACGCTTTCAAAGTATTCTTCAACCTTGTTGCGATCTCCTGCACCGAGATCCAGTTGAAAGCGGCGCATTTCTTCACTGACCGAATCCAACAAGCTGGCTCGACGTTTCAATGCACCACGGCGAGCTTCCGGCGTTCCGCCTTCTCCGAACAGATTCTCAAACACCAAACGCGGATGAGCCTCGGCCGGCAACGGCGTTGTCGGCGACGACCACGACAAATTGTTCTGATACACGCACGCATAACCGTTGTCGCACTGCCCAACATTATTGAGCAGATCCATTGCAAGTTCCAATGACGGCAATTGCGTGTTCTGCCCAAGATGCTGAGCAGCGATCTGGTCAACTGTCGTGCCGAGATAATAGTCTGAACTCTCAGTTCGTCGAGCGGTGGCAGCACTGAGGAACGCGGCATTCGAAGTCGCGTGTGACCCCGGATAGGCATTCTTCAGTTCCATGCCCGAGACAACAGTTACGTGCGACTTAATTTTTTCCAATGGCTGCAAAGTGAACGGCAACTTATCGAGCGTGTCGCCTTCGGGCACCCACGGCTCCGGATTGAACCCCATCGGAATGTAGACGTAACCCAGCCTTCGCAATTTGGAAGGATTCGCCACCGTGGCTGCCATCGCAGTATTCGCCGGGATCATCGCGTCAAGCAGCGGCAGCGCGAAAGCGACACCTGCGCCGCGGAGAAGTTTGCGTCGCGATATGGCTCGTTTCATGAAACTCATTCGACAACCCTCTTTTGAAAAGGCACGCTGGAGACGATTTCCATGATCAATGACGAAAACCGATACTCGTGCCTCGCGGAACCACGAACAA
>JAYVNW010000902.1:0-4218 GCA_043758225.1 Candidatus Kuenenia sp.
TGAATTTATAGCCCTCGCGGCAGCAGGAGGCAGCCTAACCGCGCAATCAATCGAATGTCCAGCTCCTGGGGCGATGGTCGGTACACTTGGAGGTATCGCTCCGGTTGACAACCTGGATCTTCCATTCGGTGATATCACATTGGTTGGCATTGAGCTTGAGATTGTTGGGCCAACGCCTGGCATTGAAGGCGTTCGTCAATTAGTAAACTATGGGCACAGCCTCGGTCCGGGCACCGTGAATGGCACAGACCGCCAGGTCACAACCGCAGGTGACCTGTACATCGCCGGAACCGCTGTTCCGGGCGGTTGGCTGGTCGAGGCGAAGGATGGCGTCGGGATCACAAAGGCAGATGTCGAGCAGATCATCATTGAGGGAATTGCCGCCGCAGAAAAGACCCGCGCCGCAATCCGGGTGCCGGTTGGTTCACGCACCAAAATGGTTCTGTCTGTGACCGACACGACGGGTGAGGTGCTGGGTCTGTATCGAATGCCGGATGCAACATTCTTTTCCATCGATGTCGCGGTCGCAAAGGCTCGCAACACCGCCTATTACGCGAACGCCGCCGCCTTGCAGTCGGCGGATCAGGTGCCCGGCGTGACTCCAGGCGTCGCGTTCTCGAACCGAACATTTCGATTCCTGGCGGAGCCGCGTTATCCGGCAGGTGTCGATGGATCATCGCCGCCGGAATTTTCGATCCTGAATAACTCATCGATCAATGCGCTCACTGCGGAAAACAACGGAGCACCCGCAACAGCTGCTGCCATGAACGATACGGTCCTGGGCCACGACGCATTCAGCCCCGGCACAAATTTTCATGACATGAGCATCCCCCTGTCAAAACAGAATGGAATTGTGTTCTTCCCGGGAAGCACTCCACTCTACAAGAACGGCAATCTTGTCGGAGGCTTCGGCGTCAGCGGTGACGGTGTTGATCAGGATGATGTAGTGACGTTCCTGGGTGCTCAGGGATTCCTGCCGCAACAAAATGGCACAGTGAAGGCTGACGAAGTCTTTGTGAACGGCGCACGGTTGCCCTACACCAAATTCAATCGAAATCCTTTTGCATGATTGCCCCCAGCTCTGGCGAACGGCGTCGTGGGAAGATTCACTGCTTTCGAATTTACCCGAAGCGTCAGCAAGGAAGTCGATTGCTGTTTATCCTGGCCCACGCTTCGAGTTGGTCAATCATTTTCTGCTGATTCAGGGGAGTTTCTGTCAATGATGTTCGCAGCGATCTTCAAGAGTGCAGCGAGATCTCTCCATGTCCGGAGCGCCCTCGCGACGTGCGTGGCGGCGGTGGTGACGTTGCTTGCAGGAAACCAGGGCGACGCGCTGGACTCACCTGGATCTTCGCAACACAGCGCGACCGAGTCACCAATGCAGCGGGCCGGGAATCCGCAGTGTGTGGCTCCCTGGGCAAGGAGTTTCCCCAACTCGAATTATCAGGGCTATTACACCGGCGGGGGAGCCGCACTCTTTGGGGATCGGCCAACCGCTTTTCGCGGCGTGCGTCGTTACCAAGGCGAGGGAACTTACGGCGTCGATTATGTCCCAGGGTATTCTCGCGTTCGGTTGCGGTGGTTTCATGGCCGGAAACAGCAGGGGGGCGAAGGCCAGTACGAAACTGACGGACACAATAATCCTCTGGACGATCATCTGGGATTCGGGCCCTTCAAACACGCTCCACGGCTGTTTCAGTATTAAGAACACCTAAGTCATCCATTCTCACGGTCGAGTTCGGCTTCTCGTCGTAAACGACGATCCATCATGCCCTCAAAGCTGTTTTTCAAATCCGGCAGATTTGTAATCAGTGCCTGAAATGACCCTTGTGGCAATGCAAGCAGATCGAGAGCTTTCGTACAGCGCACACTAGCACTGCGTGTTTTGTTTTTCAGCAACGCGATCTCACCGAAGTATTCTCCTGGACCGAGCGTGGCAAGTCGTTTGACACGATCAATGATTCCTTGCTCGTCAGAAGGAGCAGGAGTTTCATCGACGACCTCGGCCTCACCACACAAGATGATGTAGAGCGAATCTCCCAGGTCGCCTTTTCGGAAAATGTATTCTCCCGGTTCGAAATGCAATTGAGTCAGGCCGGATCCTCCATCAATCTTGAGCTGCACAGTTTCCGGTGGAATCAGCAGATCCAGCAGCCACGAGAAACCCACTTTCAGTTTGCGATCGATACCCGGCAGTTTCCACCAGTAGACAGTTCTCCAAAGCACCCACGCAGGAAAACCTGAAATACGAAAGCGATTGAAGAGTTCGGCCACAGCTGAGCGACGCCCCAGTGAGCCCATTTTTCCGAGGCCCGGAAATCGAAAGACTTTAGGTTCGCCGCCTCGAATTCGCGCCGCTATGTTGTGTGCGAGAGTCTGTGCCTGCCGAATCGCATGCTGAGCGGTAGGAGGGCAAACGCCATTGTCCGCTGCGTTGGGAACGCGCGCTGTATCGCCGAGAGCCCAGACGTTCGCGGTCCCCGGAACCTCAAGATGTTCATCGACGACGATCCGACCGCCTTCCTTCTTAACCTCCAATGTATCAATCAGGGGATTTGGAAACGAAGGTACCGTCGAGACAACTGTCTTGGTCGCAATACGCATCCCATTAAGGAGGACGGCGGCATCCGGCGTGGCCGTCTTGAGACGATTTTCCAGAAACATTTCGACGCCACGCTGCTGCAGAATGCGCTGAGCGTAGGAACTCAAGCGCGGACCGACCTCTCGCTCCAGAATCTGTTTACCGGAATGGACAAGCACCATTCGAATGTCTGCCGCCGTGAAGTTCTGAAACTGCTTCGCCACATGCCGCAGAAAATCATTCATTTCCGCGGCCACTTCGACCCCCGAAAATCCACCTCCTGCGACGACGAATGTCAGCAACTGCCGGCGCCGATCCGGATCCGATTCGATCTCCGCCTCATTGAGGACATGAATCAGGTGATTTCGCAATCTGACGGCATCCGCCAGATTCTTGAACGGTAATGCATGCTGCAGCAGACCCGTCATGCCGCGAAAGTCGGTGACTGTTCCCAGTGCCAGTACCAGGTGATCAAATTGGAGTGTGAGTGACTGCGGCCAGAATCCTGGACCGAGGGTTACCTGATGATTCTGTAGATCGATGCACTCAATTTCACGAATGTACAGACTGCAGCGTGGGACAAGCCGCTGAATAGGACTGACGGTGTCGAGCAGTCCGATATTCCCCGAAACCACTTCGGCCAGCATCGGCTGAAACACAAAATAATTTTCACGACTGACGAGGGCTACCTCAACACTTGGGTGCGAACGCAGCAGTTTGTCGAGATACATTGCCGTGTAAACGCCGGCAAAGCCACCCCCAAGAATCAGGATTCGTGTTCGCTCTTTTTCGGCCACAAATATCCCTCACCACTCGCAACTGGCATCGTATCCACGTGTTCCCATAGGCAGAGCTTATCGCGATGAAGAGCTGAATGAAAATCAGGGTAAAGAAATTTGGGACTTCAGGGGTGAATGTCGCTGGTTCATTGCAGGCGACGAGCAGCTAATGATTCACCATCTCGAAGCGACCGCGAGGACGACCATGCAACAACTGCCTCACTTACGTTTCGGGTTGTTATGAGAGGCAGGTGCGCTGGCTTTTCGAAAGATGTGGCAAATGAGTCAAGCTTTCAGTTTCTGAACGTGCGCTGCAACCGGTTTCCAGGGACTTGTCCTGAGGTCTTACCTGCGTTTCGTCTTGATCGCTACTTTCGGCGATTCCATGCCAGGAATCCGCATGGTCGCGATCAGCCCGGATTTCAGGAGCCCCTGAGAATTCGCAACTCTGGCACACACGCGAACTTTCTGGCTGACTTCCTGAACCTCGGAGTCCACAAAAACAACTTCGCCCTTGAAACGAACGTTCTCCACCTCAAGTTCCACACCTGGTATGTCTACCTGAACTTCCACTGGAAATCCTCGACGAACCATCCACGCCAGCTCAAGTGGCAGGAATCCTTCGACGCGAAGCTCATTCAGGTTTGCAAGATCAGCAATCGGTTCGCCTTCGCGCACTGCTTCACCAGTTGATTTTTGAACTCGCAGAATCACACCTGCAAAAGGTGCCTTCACGCTGTATCCGGCCAGTACAATCTGCGCGGTCTTGTGTTCAAGTCTTGCGATTTCAAGCTGGTGAGATGCCTGCTCAATCTGCAAAAGGGCACGCTCAGCGGCCACTTTGAGGTTTCTGACAGT
>JAYVNW010000903.1:0-4637 GCA_043758225.1 Candidatus Kuenenia sp.
GAGCTAAAAATCGAAGAAGCTCAGGCGGCCACAATTGATGCTGCTTTGGAAGCATATCGCGAAGAAAGGTCTGCTTCACCACGGCCTGACCGAGATGCGATAGGAAAAATGTCCGAAGAAGAACGAACCGCTTTGTTCGACAAGATGCGAAAAGAAGGCGAAGGACTCAGCAAGAAAACAGACGAAGTCCTGGGAGCTTTGCTCGAGACGGAGCAGGCAAAACGCCTGGATCAGATTTCGTTCCAGATGAAACTGAACGCTGCAATGATTGCAACGCTGAAAGGCGACGACCTGAAGTCAAAACTATCTCTCACAGAAGAGCAGATTGCGAAACTTGACGAAGTCGAAAAGGCTGCAGAAGCTGATCGCCAGAAAATGTTCGAAGAGATGCGTGCCGCAGGTGGCGGGGGCGCTCCGGGTGGCGGCGCCCAAGGTGGCGGCGGTCGCGGAGGTGGAGGCGAAGGCTTTGCTCAGATGCAGGAAAAGATGCAGGCAGCTCGAAAGAAAACAGCCGATGCTGCCACAGCAGTGCTGACAGCCGAACAGAATAAGACAATTGAAGAAATGAGCGGCGCTAAGTTCGAACTCGATATGCGCGCGATGTTCGGAGGCGGTCGTGGTGGTCCCGGTGGCGGCGGTCAAGATGGCGGCGGCGGACGTCAGCGAAAAGGTGGTGGCGGAAATCGTCCACCAGCCGAGTAACATTGGAAACTGCGTTTAAACCCACGAAAATTTAAGGCGTGCATGCCGGGGTGGCTGCTTTCTAAGGCGGCCGCCCTTTTTTATGCGCCTTGGTGCCGCTCGCCAAACATCACGACACAAAACCCACGCCGCTGACATGTCGCGGCTCTCAAACCTGACTGCGTATCTGTCGATGCGGCCGGAATGCGATTTGCACCGTCGAAACGGCAGTCACCCAAAATGTTGAATTTGGCAGAATCATTGATCTTGAGAGGTACATAATGTCCGTTCAGACCGACAAAGAGCAGTTTTCGTTTCAGGCTGAAATCAAACAATTATTGCACTTGCTGTCGCATTCCTTGTATCAGAATCGGGAGATTACGATTCGCGAGCTGGTTTCAAACGCCTCCGACGCGCTCGATAAGTTTCGGTATGTGTCGTTGACATCGGGGCAGAAATCCAACGCGGACGACCTGCGAATTTCCATTGAACCGGATAAAGAAAATCGCGTCCTGACCATCCGCGACAACGGCATCGGAATGACGCACGCTGAACTTGTCAGCAATCTTGGCACGATCGCTCGCAGCGGCTCCCTGGACTTCCTGCAGAAGGCGAAAAAATCCGGAGATGAATCGGCAGATCTTTCATTGATCGGCCAGTTCGGAGTCGGTTTTTACTCAGCGTTCATGCTGGCAGACAACGTCGAAGTTGTCACGCGCAGTGCCAGCGAAGACAAAGTCTGGCGGTGGGAATCCGCTGGCGATGGCACGTTTACAATCAGCGAAGTTTCGGAGCCTGTCGAACGCGGCACCAGCATTCGATTACACCTCAAAGACAAGCTTGAGGAATTCACCGAACCCACACGGCTGAAATATATTCTTCGCAAGTATTCCACCTTTGTGCCGCACGCAATTTATGTGGCAGATGAACATATCAATGATCAGCCGCCAATCTGGGTGGAACCCAAAAATACTCTGACCGATGAACAGTACCAGAACTTCTATGAATATTTGACGCACTATCCCGGCCAGAAACCATTGTGGCATTTGCATCTGTCTGCGGATTCACCGTTCCAGTTTTACAGCATTCTATATTGCCCCGACCAGAATCTTGAGAAGATGGGTTTCGGCCGAGCGGACCACGGACTGCATTTGTGCGCGAAGAGAATTCTGGTCCAGAACGATAACCGCGACTTGCTGCCGGATTATCTGCGGTTCCTGCGCGGCATTGTAGATTCTGCCGATCTGCCGCTGAATGTTTCACGCGAAGCGCTGCAGGACAATACTGTCTTCCGCAAAATGCAGCGTGTCATCACAAAGAAGGTGCTCGATCACTTCGATACCTTCGCAGAAGAACACAAGGAAGAATATACTCGCTTCTATCGTGAGTTTGGTGTGATCCTTCGTGAAGGTATTTCAACTGACCATGAAAACCGCGATCGAATCGCAAAACTTCTGAGATTCGGAACTACAAATACTGCCGACCTGATTTCATTGGAAGAGTATTGCAGCCGAGCGAAGGAAGGGCAGGAACAAATCTATTTCGCGTGTGGGACTGACGCTGCCGCCGTCATGCGCGATCCCAATCTGGAAGTTTTTCGCTCGCGCAGTCTGGAAGTGCTGATCCTTACCGATCCTGCTGACGAATTCATTCTTTCGCACGTTGGAGAGTTTGATAAAAAGCAGATCGTGTCTGTCGATGCCGCAGATCTGAAACTGCCACCGAAAGGTGATGAAGCATCAAAGACTGATGAAGAAAAAGCAAAAGATAAAAAAGATCAGCCGGATGCACCCGCCAACTTTGATGACCTGATCAACCTGATGAAGGAATCACTCGGAGACCAGGTCCAGGATGTCCGTCGTTCGGAACGTCTGACCGAAAGTCCTTGTTGCCTGGTCAATGCCAGCGGTTCGATGAGTACGACGATGCAACGTGTATTGCGCATGAATACACCCGAATTTGAGATGCAGAAAATGATTCTGGAGATCAACCCTGGCTCTCCGCTGATCAAACGACTGTCAGAACTGGTTTCAAATTCCGACAACCGTCGTTTCATCAGTGACTGCACAGAACAGCTGCACGCCAACGCGATGATCATGGCCGGCCTCGCTCCCAACGGCAACGAAATGGCCGCCCGTCTTCAGAACTTCATGCTGGAACTGGCCAGCAACAAGTCTTCGATAGTTGCGTAAGTCCCTGGGCTTTCAACCACGCTGCCATTGCATGGTGAGCACGATTTGTCTGGCGATGGCTTCGGCGACAAGAGGCACGACGGCGTTGCCAAACTGCTTGTAGGCGCGCGTGTCGGAGACAACTTGGTTGCGGATCAATTCTTCGGGGAATCCCATCAGACGTCCGGCTTCGATGGGCATTAGTCGTCGGGGATTCTTACCGTCCTTTTGCGGAATCAGGATTTCCGCGCCGTCCTTGTAGTAACGCGCGCTCAGCGTACGACAGATACCATCCAGTGGTGCGAGACCGTAACCAAAGCCGTTGCCTTTGGCCTCATGTTTCGCGCGATAGTCCTGCAGATATTGCCACAACAGATCCGACAGCGTGTAGCGGTCAGAAACGGCTTTTGGTTGTTCAAGAATCTCGCGAAACTTTGGCTTCGGCGTGGACGGTGTTTGTGGAAACTCAAACGGCGGATCGTCACCGTAAAGATCACGTCGAAAGCCTACGATGAAGATTCGTTCGCGGTGTTGCGGTACATAATTTTGGGCATCGATTATTTCTGCAAAGACCGAGTAACCCAGTTCATTCAGTGTTTGGAGAATCGTTTTCCATGTATTGCCTCGATCGTGGGACCGCAGGTTCTTGACATTTTCCAGCAGCAGCACTTCCGGACGTCGTACGTCGATGAGCGTCGCCAACTGGAAAAAAAGTGTACCTTGTGTTTTATCTTTGAATCCATGTTCGCGGCCGAGACTTTTCTTTTTGGAAACGCCTGCAATCGAAAACGGCTGACACGGAAATCCAGCGGCCAGGAGTTCGTGCTCAGGCACATTTGTGCCATCTTCAAAATCCTTGATGTCTCCAACAGGTACTTCGCCAAACCAGGCGGTATACGTCTTCTGGGCGTATGAATCGATCTCAGATGAGAACACACATCGCCCGCCGACTTTTTCGAGTCCGATTCTCAATCCGCCAATTCCGGCAAACAGGTCGATGAAGCGAAAGTTGAGATGTTGGACGCTTGACTCGTTCTTGTCGTTGGCTGTGGCCGCCCGACGATTCGGTCTAAGATTCGACGCTGTTGCCAGGGCAAACTGAAGCGTCTTTTGTTTACTGCTGGTCATATATGGTCTCAAGGTCACGGCGCGGGTGGAATGCTATTGGTAAGCCACCGGAAGGGCAACCGAGTTGCATCGCTGAGATTTCGCGGTGCAATTTTCCCGCGCGGGTAATTGTCGTAGACGCGGATTTGGATTTGTTCCAGACTTTCCAGAAAGCTGGATCTGCGGAACAAGTGCATCATTCCTGACCGCGTCCAGAATGACATTACCTGACAATGGGCTCTGAACTGCCCGCATTGACTCCTTTGTCTTCTCAAGAACAGAAAAACAATGACGCAACAGAAACTAACAATTGTCATCGTGGGTGGTGTCGCTGGCGGAGCATCGGCAGCCACGAGAGCTCGACGATGCAACGAACACGCGGACATCATTCTGCTGGAAAAAGACGAGTTCGTCTCTTTTGCAAACTGCGGCATGCCGTATCACATCGGTGGTGAGATTCCGGACCGAGGCAAATTATTGGTCGCGACGAAAGAACTTCTGGAAACACGTTTCCGACTGGACGTGCGGACTCGAAGTGAAGCCGTGCGGATCGACCGCGAGGCGAAACACGTCATTGTGCGACAGCTCGATGATGGCACTGAGTACGCTCAATCGTATGATAAATTGATTCTGTCGCCGGGTGCAGCACCATTCGTCCCCGCGATTGAAGGGACAGAC
>JAYVNW010000904.1:0-2485 GCA_043758225.1 Candidatus Kuenenia sp.
AAGACCGGTGGTTCCATTCGCCTCAGTCTGATAGTTTGATATCCCGACCATTGTTCTGACGGTTGTCTGACGCGGGTATCAAGCTGCGTCCCTTCTCCATCGGGACGAGGAAGGAGTCGACCGATTCCGAGACATGGCGGCAACCGCCTCATGCGAGCACGCACACACTCAATTGGGGCGGTTTTTTGGATGATCTCCGCTGATAGGATCGTCGCGACATCCACAATTCTCTGGCCTCACGCTGCAAATTATGGTAAACTCTGCGTATGGAAACTGACTTGAAAATTGACGTGGCAAAGCTGGACGATCCGCATCGCCGGGCACTCGAAGAAGTGATCGGTCGTGGTTTGGAGTCCAATCAGCGCTTGATCATCAGTGTTGTTGACTTGGTATTCCCGCGAACGCAAGACCTTCGTCCCGCCCAGACACTGGAAGACTGGACATCTGTCTTTGAAGGTCTGAGTGATCAGGAAATCGCCAAGGTCGATGCCATTTCCAATACTCGCGCCAACCTCACTCGCCATCTTCCGCAGTAAATCATGGACGAATCGATTCTGGATACCGACATGCTTTCCGAAGTCCTGAAGCGGAAGGATCCGCAGGTACTCGCTACGGCGCGAAAGTATCTGCTGGAGCACCAGCGGCTGGCGTTTTCCGACATGACTGTCTATGAAATTATTCGCGGATTGAAGGCGACTCAGGCGACGCGGCAGTTGAGTGATTTTCTCAGGACTGTGGCCACCAGTGATATTTTCCCCGTCAGCCATGCAGTGTTACTGCGAGCGGCCGATTTGTGGGTTGAAGGGCGACTCGGAGGTCATCCGCATGATGATGCCGATCTCATCATTGCGGCCACAGCGATTGAGAATCAACGGGTGCTCGTGACTGGAAACACCGATCACTATGCGTGGATCAAAGGTCTGCAGATTGCGGATTGGCGACTGCCAAACTCAGGTACACAGCGGTAGAACAGTCACATGGCCATGCAACTCACTTACGAACAACACGCAAAACTGCAAGAGCATGGCGACAAGCCGATGCCGGTTGTGGATCCTGTTGATCAGAAGGTCTATTTCCTTGTCGCCGGGGATCTGTATGAGCGATTCA
Source organism: Candidatus Kuenenia sp. (assembly GCA_043758225.1). Taxonomy (GTDB): domain Bacteria; phylum Planctomycetota; class Planctomycetia; order Planctomycetales; family Planctomycetaceae; genus SXXK01. Next base: position 1,108 of record JAYVNW010000904.1, read on the forward strand.
GAGCTTTGTTCGATGACGATGACTTCGATATTCGCGAGACCTATGCCGCCCAGAACGCAGCGGCGGCCAAGGTGTGGGATGACCCAGCCCTCGATGTCTACAACGACTACGAAGCGAACAAGCCCAATTCATGACCCATTCATGATACGCTGCCCGTGTGCTGAAACTTGTCTCCACCCCGGCAACAAACGAACGTGGGCCACGGTACATGGAGAAGGCGCTGGCGGCGATGCATCAGTCCAACCGCGAGCGGATGCCCGTCACGTTTGGGTATGGTGTGCATGCAGGACGTGTGGGGCTGAGTGTTCAGTTTTCGTCGGACATCGAGGAATTAGTCACCGGTCCCATCATTGCCAACTATCCTCAATGTTCGTTGGCGACGAGTCAACCTGATTCAATAAACCCAGACGGTTGGAGCACTTGGACCGCATCGCTCGAACTTGTGCCGGAACTCTATCCGATTCTCCGACACGCGCAGTTTGAGGATCTCCTGAACCATAATTTCGCTGATCCGCTGAGTGGTCTGTTGCGGTCAATCAAACCGTCTGACGAAATGCAGTGTCGGATTGAGATTACTGCTCAGCCCGCATCGACTCGGCGATGTCATCAGGTGACGCGGGTTGTAAAGCGACTGGATCGGGAATTTTTTCGTCGGCATCACCGGCTGGCTCGTTACTACGCTCGCCACAGCACGCGACCGCGAGGCTGGCTCTTGGCGTGTCTGCTGGGACTTGTGGCACTCGGAACGCCGGAACCCACAAAGACAATGCTGGAGACTTCGACCAGTCGACTGCACGAACGCGAAGATGATCTTCAGGCGGCGAGTGACAAAGCGGGAAGCCATTCGTTTGAAGCACATTTGCAGTTGATCGTTGCGGTTCCGGCGGGACTCGGTAAGGAAGTGAGGGACCGATTGCGGCAGATGGCAGGTGCGTTCGGAGCGTTTACAAAGTCGCGGCTGGCGACATTTCGCCTCGGTCCAGTGCGCCATGGTCGATTGAAGCTGAAGTCTGCAGGTGGGTTCCTGCTGTCGCATGAGGAACTGGCGACACTGTGGCATCCGCCGACGGCGACAGTGCTGGCTGAACAGATGCAGACGACGGAATTCACGGAGCTGGAAGCTCCGGGGAAATTCTACTCAGGAGAAGAGCCGGGAGCGGTTTCTGCGGGCCGAGTGTGCTTCCGTGACGATCGGCGCATGATCGGAATCGGACTGGAAGATCGGCGACGACATCTCTACATCGTCGGCAAGACAGGCATGGGGAAGACGACGCTGATTCAGAACATGATCGCTCATGACCTAGCGGCAAATGGTGGTGTGTGCCTTGTCGATCCACATGGAGATCTGGCCGAATCGATTGTTGGTCTGGTGCCGAAG
>JAYVNW010000905.1:0-2642 GCA_043758225.1 Candidatus Kuenenia sp.
CTGTTGGAACCGAGTTCACCGGCGGGTCATTCACACCGTCGGTCAGAACCAGCGTAAACGACGTTGTTCCGTTCGGCTGATTGGCAGCCAATGGATTTCCAGCAAGATCCTGCACTCCAGAGGTTGGATTATTGTCGATAGTGATCGTATAACGTACATCAAGTGGAAACGTTGTAACTGAAATGAAGTACACACGGTTGGAACTTGGATTATAACGCCAGCTGTAGTCAACGTTTTCTGTGAGCAGAGCTCCATTCATTCGAAGCTGGAACTGGGTCGACAGCACTTTGCTGTCATCGACCCCAATACCATTGTCAAGTAGATCGATGGCGATCGTTGTTGGGAATACCAGGTTGTCGACATGAAGCTGTGTCAAAGCGGAATTCAGATCGAGAACACCGTTGTCGTCGCTTGGAAGTGCAAACCGTGAGAATGGGCCATTGAAGTCGGCACGTTCGACCGCCCCGCGATCCTTAAAGATGTCTGTTCCAAGTCCTGGCGGAGTCGCCTGATTTGGATCATCGACGCGAAGCTGACCGTAAAGATCAGTCAAAGGTGCAACCAGATCTGAAGCTGGAATGTCCAGTGGAGTCTTGACGGCAGTGAATGCCGATCGATCCCCAAGTTTATTTAAAGCCGTGTCAATCAGCGGGCTGCCAGGTGCCGGATAGTAGTTATTGCTCGTCGGATCGATGAACAGCTTCGTACCAGCCACAGGCAGGATCGGGTCGCTTCCCGTCGAAATTCCAGATGTATCAAGCGAATTTCCAAAATATAAGTTCGAACCCAGAACCGTCGATGAAGAAGAAACATCAACAGAAATTCCTACTTGCGTATTCACAATAGCGTTGTTCACAATCGTCGGGCTGGAACTTTGATTAACATTGATGCCAATGCCGTTAGAGGTTAAACCGCCGTAAATGGTATTGTTCACAATCTTGGAAAACAGGACCGGAGCGGCAGGCTGGTTCCCCGGGCTCGTCTGGCCACTCAGCAGGATACCACCTGTACCAAGATTGGCGACGACGTTGTTGCGAATTGTCACGCCCGGCATAAGTCGCTGACCATTCAGGACAGCAAGATTGCGTATAGCCCCAGGCTGAGGCTGATTGCCCTGAAGCACTGGTGCGGCGTCATTGATAATGCCATAGCCAGAGGAATTTCTAACGGTGTTGGATTCAATAATCACCATTCCCTGGTGTCGTTCAAGGTTCAGATCGCCAAGTCGCTGATAGTAAGTGACGTTGGGAGAGTTCCTGACCGTGACTGACTTGGTTGAACTTGTGTATCCCGAAGCCGTGGCAACGATTTGCACAGTGCTGTTGCCGCTAGCGAAGAATTCATCAATGATGTTCATTGAAAACGTCGCACGCATCTGACCATCGACAAACTGAGTGGATGTTGATTTCACTTCGCTGCCATCGGTGCTTGTAATCGTCACAAACAAGAGGGTGGCACTGTCATACGGATCGTTGCTCACGACGCCAGGCAATGTGACGTAGCCGGTGATTCCGTTGTTACCACCGTTTTCGTTGACCGTAGTCTGCAGTAAAGTCATTGAGAGTGCACCAAATGCCGGCCCTTCGTCGTCAATGATGTCCACGATATCGGAAATCGGATTCCAGCCTGCTGCGGTGGCGACCAACTTAATTGCTCTGGTCCCGTTCGCAATGGCATTGTCTGTTGGAGCAAGTGTAATGGTGATTGATGACGAGCCTATGGCAAACGTGAATCCGCCCACGAGATTCGCGAACGCCGTCGGCAACCCTGTGTCTGCGTCGAGAGCTTGAACATTGACTGTAAGGGCGGAAGTCGTTGGGCCCGATCGTGTCACTATGAATGCCTGACCTGCCGATGTTTCGCTGATGCTGGTCGGAACCATATTGACCGTCAGATTTCCAGGAGCCGCCAAGGGGGTCGTGGTCACATTGTAAGCTCCAGTCAGATCGATCCGATCAGAATTCTGCGATGGAGCATCAGTCACTGCAATCACGTTGAACCATGTCACCGAATCCGCATTAAATGCGGTCCCGGTCTGAGAGTTAATTGCGGTCGCCAGTGCGTTTGCGATGGTGCCTTTGCTGTCCGCCGCAGAGAACATAACAAGAATATTCGAACCTGTGGCCGGGACGCTCGTACGAAACTCAAATGTCTTCGACACGATTCCGTTGGAAATTGTATATGTGTCACCATTCTGAATAACACTGGCGGTCGGAACGGTCAATGTATACCCACTCACCAAGCGGTCTTTTCCATTGATGAGTAGTCCAGGAGAAATGGTAAACGTTGATTTTAAGGGGTCGCTGTTCGAACCGAACTCGGTTCCGCGTCGAATCTCAAGTTGGTACGCCCCCTGCAACTGCTGAGTCACTAATGATGGATCGATTGGAGCTGCAAAGAAGCCGCCGCCCTGATTGCCACCCGTATCTGTTGTAAACATTTCACCACGGCTGGCGATCCCCACGATGATGTCGTCAACATAGAAGCCTTCACGGCTGTTGTTGGCACTGCGGTTTGGATTTGAGAAACTGCCATATCCGAGTCCATCCACAGTTGCATCGTTCATCTTGCCGCTGGTGGAAAAATCGAAACGCAGCTTAATGTCAGATTTGCCGGCGAACTGGCCCAGATCGATCCTGGCC
>JAYVNW010000906.1:0-3116 GCA_043758225.1 Candidatus Kuenenia sp.
GGCACCGTCTCCGAAGAATGCGACAGCCACATTGCCGGTCTTCATGAGCCTCGCACTGTAGCCTCCGCCGCACGCTTGCAGCATGCATGGTCCCACAATGCCGCTGGTTCCCATCATGCCGATTTCCGGCGAGAACAAATGCATCGAACCACCACGCCCGCGCGAACACCCGGTGACGCGCCCGAAAAGTTCCGCCATCAATTCCTGCGGCGGCATACCTTTCGCTAATGCGTGACCGTGGCCTCGATGCGTACTGAAAACGGTGTCTGCTTTCGTCAGATGCGAACAGACCCCGGTTGCGATCGCTTCCTGACCCACGTACGTGTGACACGCTCCATGGATGAGTCCCCGCTGATGACATCGCGCCAGCTCCTCTTCCGTGTGCCGGATAATGAGCATCGTGCGATAGAGTGCAAGGATTTGATCGTTAGTCATTTTGTTTTGTCCTGTATGTTATGAGGGGTCTCCAGACCCGTCCTGATGCAAGTCGCATGTCAGGACGGGACAGCAGTCACATCCTGCGTTCGTCTACTTGCCATCAAACCGCTGCACCGCTTTACCTTGATGCCCCGGAGTGCCACCAGCGTTCATCGCCGTGTTGCCGCCATCCATCGGAATGATCGCACCGGTAATCCACTCTGATGCGTCCGATGCCAGAAGCACTGCCAACCCCTGGATGTCGTTTGGACGCCCAAGTCGTCCAGACGGAATCCCGTTAAGAAATCGATCTTCGAGCGCGGGGTCATCTTTCATGCGAGCTTCCAGTCCAGGATTCAGAACCTGCGCTGGCGTGACGCAGTTGACGCGCACTCCACGGCAACTCCATTCCGTGCTTAGCTCGCGAGTCATCTGAATCACAGCTCCCATCGCCATACTGTATGCAATATGACCTCGCCCCAAAGCAGTTGTGCTTGCGAGCGACCCGATGTTCATAATTGAGCCGCGTCCCTGCGCCAGCATTCGACGCCCGGCCTCCTGACACATCGCAAACCGGCCGACGACAAAATTCTGCAAAACTCGATGCAGATCGGCGATTGTCAGATCTTCCGGTTTCGACAGATGGCCATCACCCGCGATGTTGCCAAGAAAATCAACTCGCCCGAATTCACGATCGACTTGATGAAACAATTCTGAAATGGCCAATGGATCAGACACATCACACGCCGAGGCGGCAGCACGTCGGCCCATACTGCGAATCTCCACAGCCGTTGCTTCAGCGCCGTCCTGATTGCGATCCACCAGCATCACATCCGCGCCGCATTCTGCCAGTGCTAATGCAGTTGCTCGGCCCATGCCTTGAGCCGCACCTGAGACGACGGCCACTTTTCTATTCAGATCAAAGAGCTTCATTGGAAATCCAAAAAGGCAAGCGGCAGGGCGGCAGCCCTTTGAGTCCGATTCGCGCTGCCGGAGTTTTCAATCAATTCTAAACAAGTCATTTCCCGGTCACCATCGGCAGAACTTTCGCCCAGAATACCAGCAGCGCCAGCGATGAGTAAAAGACACCACAACAAACCATTCCGACTCGTTGATACCATCGAGGTCGCAATGGCTCTGGCAGCAGACGACAATTGATCCAAAGAATGTGAAATGCCGTAAACGCCAAGGCAACGTTGTTCAGATTGGCAATAATCGTCACCATCAGTTTGGGAGCGTCACCAACCAGCAGGAAAACGGTCACCATGATGAACGACCAAACCACATACAATGTCAGAATGGAATAATAAAGATAATGAACCTGGTCGTCCTTCAGCCGATGGCGCGCCATTCGACTTCCCGACCATATGATATCCGTCCATCGCCGAGCGAAATCATCGACGATCGACATTTGGCTGGGAAGAAACACCATCAAACCTACGAACAACGATGCAACCCAAAGGATTGGTGCCCAACTGCCGAGCGAGGCTGTTTGCCGAATTCCATCGGCTGCAATCAAGGGCTGTGAATACGTTATATTTTTGCCATACATCACAGAATTGTGAGAAAACTGAATCGACATCAGTGCAGGCAGTGCCATCCCCATGAAACAGCCGGGAACCCAGACGAGGAGTTGATCAGCCAAGATGTATTTCCACCAGTCTTTCCAGCGCTCCAGGTTTTCGGCATCGATCGGAAAGACTTTGCCTACGTGACTTAGTGATACACTTCGACCGCCCACGGCGCTGGCAATCGCACCGACGCGACTTCCCATCCCCCAGCCCTTATCTCGCACAAAATTACTGTATGCCGAATTGCTCAGTCCGCCACCGCCCGCGTATCCGGCAAACGCACCAAGCATCGCAATGTTGCCCAATGCTAACACAGGGAGAGTACCGCTGGACCAGAAATGCGTGAAGGCATTGGTCACAGTGTCGTTGCCCTCAATGTCGGTCGTTGGCATGTTACCGAATTTAAAAAAACCGCTGAAGACGTCGGTCCAGCCTTCAATGCTCACAAAGAACAGTCCAAGTAACAAACAGAATCCCAGGACAGTAAAAACTTTAATCGTCATCACAAACTGCAGCGTATTATAGACCTTGCCGCCGATGAGTACCGGCAGAACGACGGCACCCAGCGTTAGATATGCGATTGTATTCACAAGAAACGAATCGTTTCCTGTGGGCGGACGATCCAGCCACAACGTCGCAATCAGCACCGCTGCGTTTGTTGAGAGTCCTGGAATTAAGGAGGATAGACTCATGATCAACGTCACGCCTATCCAGAATGCCGGTCCTGGCGCGGTTCGCATGAAACCAGTAAAGACCGGTTCCCCGCAATACAACGCATAACGACCACATTCGATGTTGTAGAACGCCTGAGTAATGATCGCGATCGTCGCGATCCACATGAGACCTCCGCCATACTTCGCCGTCACGTCAGGGCCGAACAACCATTCTCCGCCACCGATCTGGATTCCACACATGACAATGCCAGGACCGATCAGGCCGGCGAGATTCTGCAGTCCAAGTGGTTTTGGCTTCGGCAAGTCGCCAATGCCCCATGGCGGAATCTTCGAAGTCTCATGCGAATTATCACCAATCGCTGTCTCGTGAATCTGCGGCGGATCGAAAGGACTGCCAGAATGCAGCGTGCTGTCTGTCATCGTATGTCACTTTGCCCCCAGATCTGATTCCACA
>JAYVNW010000907.1:0-4279 GCA_043758225.1 Candidatus Kuenenia sp.
TGGTCGTCCAAGCAATGTCAGCATTTGATAACTCCGGCCAAAGAGGCGGGGAACCGGAAAAGATCGTAAGCGATTCGGGGAGAATCGCGGAGTATTCGAAGGTGGGTCACAATTCACATCGGCCAACAACGCACCGAGAGATTGATCTGAATTGTACTCACAATTCAATCCTGCGTCAAAAACGTCCAATTGGCAGGAAATACAAGTATTGAAACGACAAGCCTAAACGTCAGGAGAGGCCACGTCAAGAATGGCCCGCCCGGTTGTAGCGGATATTCCGCCTGATACTTCTTGCCGCATATCTGATTTGTTACCCCTTCGCTTTCAAAATGTCGTTCCCCCAACTGATCCTTGAATCACGGGAAATTCCAGAATCGCAGCAACGCATTGCCTTCAACTGAACTCGAAACATCGCTCGTCAGAATCTTAGTTCAAGCCACCCCATAGGAGTAGCGAAAACCTTAATAACTCTCGGTACGCGACTGCAGAGCCAGATTAACCGGAATCAAGACGCACGTAACTCTGTCTGAAAAGACTAAACGCCAGGCAAGTCGGCGGGAAATCCCGCGATGTTGCATTCGCTGAATAAGTTGCCTCACGGTACTTTGTTCAATGCTGAAAATAGGGTATCGCACTTGCAAGGCGTATTGTGATTTAAATTACAATCGTCAGCTTCACTTCAGGGAAATCCTTGTCTGATATGAACGACATCGACTTTTCGAAATACTCGCGATTGCCGTCACTTCCAACGGTTGCGATTGAAGCGGTCAGGATTTTCCACGATCCGCATAGTTCCAATGAATCTCTGATTGAGGTGATTCGGAAGGATCCTGCGATTGTCGTCCGATTGCTCAAGGCAGCAAATTCCGCTCGCTATGGTAGCCGAAGCGAAGTCACTGATCTGATGCGCGCAGTCAATATGCTTGGTCGTGGCACGACCGCGTCGCTGGTTTTGAGCTTCTCACTGGCACGACAATCAATGGAGTCTTCAGACTATGTTGATTACTTCCGCCGATTCTGGCTGCGAACCTTTGTGCAGGCGACAGCCGCTGAGATCCTTGCCACTCAACTTGGATCGAATGCTTTCTGTGGTGACTGCTACACAACAAACCTGCTGTCCGGGCTCGGCAAACTTGCCTTGCTGCGGGCAGAGCCCGAGAAATACGTTGAAATTCTGAAGACCGCTGAAGCCAAAAATGCGTCCCTTACGACGATCGAACAGGAAGTGCTTGGTTTTACGAATTACATGCTGTCCTCGTTTCTCCTGAAGCAGATGGGACTTCCAGAACGCTGCCACAATGCCATCCGGGCCATCAGTGATTCTTCTGTAGCGGACGTGGAAACTGACGCGATGAAGAGTCCATTGGTGGTGATTACCCGCATCGCGAATGCGACGGCAAGTTTGATCTGCGATGGCACACCTGCGATCGCCATTCTTGCACTGCGGGAGACGATGGAGGAGATTGGATCCTTTAACGGCCTCTCGGCAGAAACACTCATCGCCGACGTAAACGCTCGTATCGAAGCATCGACGGAGATGTTTGACATTGATCCTCCGAAAATGCCGCCTGCCGGTGAAGTGCTGCAGGATGCTCTGGATCAGCTGTCTCGGTACGCAATGATGGTGGATGACAATCTGAATTCGGGCGTGCCAACCGAGCTGCTTGAAGAGAATGGCAGATTGAAACGAAAAGTTGAACAACTGTTGCTGGTTTCACAAGTCGATGGCTTGACCGGTGCCTGTAATCGAGCCTTCTTTATGCAGCAATTCCATGAACACATCGAACTTCATCGCCTGCGCGGCCAGGCAATTGGTCTGGCGGTAATCGATATAGATCACTTCAAAAAGATTAACGATACCTACGGACATCAGGCTGGTGATGCAACTCTCAGAGTTATTGCTGATACGCTCAAAAACACGATGCGCGAGACTGATGTTGTTGGTCGGTATGGCGGCGAAGAATTTGTGATTCTGCTTGAAGACGCAAACTCCGAAGGACTTGCAATCGTTGGGGAACGGCTGCGCGCCAAGATTGAGGACGCGGTCGTTTCGTTTGACGGTCAGCAGATTCCCGTGACGGCCAGCGTTGGGCTTGCTGATGGGCTTATTCAGGGCACTGCAGAAGAATTCGGAAAGAAACTTTTCGCCGTTGCCGACAGTGCCATGTATCGTGCGAAAAATTCCGGACGCAACTGCTTCGTTGTTGATGCATTGCAATGCGATGCAAATTGCGATGATCAGCATCCGCTTTGGCTGGCTCAAACCGCTGGGGCTTGAATGTATACCTTGAGGTCTTAGTCTGGTCCCTTCAGCACTACGATCAATGCACCGCGGTTGCGATCGTCATAGCCATATTGCACGATCGCACCTTGCGACTGCATGCCCCGCAGTTCATTCATCGCCGCGAGACGGATGCGGTCGCCACCTACGATGACTCTCAGGAACTGAGTTGTGCCTTGCTGATGCAATTTGATTGTTGAACGCAGCTGTTCTATGGCCTCATTGATCCGCTGCTTGCCATGCGCGATGTCGATTGTTGTGGTTGAGCCGTCAGTCTGTAGCGCGATCTGCGAGTCACACTTCGGGCAGACTCGATCGGATGCTGCGATGGGAAAACCACATTTCAGACAATTCCGCTGCACTACGATCTCCGTAACTCGCGGCCAGTGTTTAATGAATCCGACCGTCACTCCAAAACCAGACCGGGACAGCGTGATTAACATTGTACGGGCCGTGATCAGACGACAGAAGAGCCATGCCGTTGGCTTCGATGGTGGCTCTTAAATCTGACGAGCCGTTCCATGGCACCGGCCGGAACCTCAGAGTTCCGTCGTAGAAGGAGATAAATCCCGGCTGATAAACTGGCCGACTACCGTTTGCAGTATACGATCCACTCAGCAGCGCGGTCAGGCATTGTTCTTTTTCAGTGATGATGCCTGAGATTTTGCTCAGCGCGGGTCTGACAAAGAGTTCGAAGCAAACAAGGCTGCTGACTGGATTTCCTGGCAAGCCGAACACAAGGGTTGTGCGCGACTCACTGCGTCGGATTCCAAACCACAACGGTTTCCCCGGCTTCATGTTGACGCCGTGAAAAATCTTTTCAACTCCAGCCGCTGCCAATTGCTGCGGCACCAGATCCAGCGTGCCTGCAGAAACTCCGCCGCTCAGCAGCAAGACATCAACTTGCAGTCCCTGCTGGATGCGCAGCGAAAGTTCATCAATGTTATCACGTGCGACGCCGAGCGAAATTGGAGTCGCATCGCATGTGGCGGCCTGAGCCATCAACATAGGTTCGTTTGAATTTCGAATCGTACCGGGCCGCAGTGGCTCATCAAACGGGATAAGTTCGTCGCCGGTTGCCAGCACTGCAACAATGGGTCGCCGGAAGGCAGGAACACTTGCTTGGCCAAATTCTGCCAGTGCGGCAATCTGTTGTGGCTGAAGTCGAGTACCTGCAGTGATCAGTTGCTCGCCCTTCTTCGCCGCCCCTCCTTGACGCATCAGACAGGATTCAAGGGAAAATGCAGCACGAGGTATTGACACGATATTGGGCGTTGCTTCGTCGAATTGAGTACGTTCGATTGGCACAACGCAGTCACAGCCAGCAGGCAGTGCAGCGCCTGTCATGATTCGTACGGCGGTGACTGCCGTCACAGGTTTTGACGGTGTCATGCCAGCGGTTACAGTTTCGACAACGTTCAAACTGATGAATTCCGGTTCACTTTTCAGCGCTGGATTGGAATTCGAAAGCGTGGTAACAGCAAAGCCATCCATGAGCGATTTATCAAACGGCGGCGAATCATGTGGTGTCTGCAAGTCGATTGCCAATATTCGACGCAGCGCATTCTGCAGAGGCACTTTTTCTACGGCCAAGGGCGTCGCTTGTGCGAGAACCATGGCAAGGGCGTCAGGTACAGACAGCATGGCTAGAACTCAAGGTTACGGACGATTTTGAAAGACAGGTGTAGTGTTTTCGGGAACGCTGCGCGAGAACACTTTTTGCCATCGATGGCCATGTAAAATACACTCGTACTGGTTATTGTAGTGAAGGCTGTGTTTGAGCACAGCCATGATGAAGATCGCACTCATTAAATGTCTTTAAGATCGGGATGATCGCGTGATTGCTCGAGTTTTAATAGTTGCCCCATCGATCCTGCTGATTGTCAGTCTGACTCACGACATCTGTGAAGCAGCGACAAATCCTGCAAGCACTGCCGTTTCTGCAAGCTCCGCCGCGCATCCCATCTCGGTCACTGAAGCCAGCGTTTTTGTTACTCG
>JAYVNW010000908.1:0-19064 GCA_043758225.1 Candidatus Kuenenia sp.
AGTAGTGAAAAAAGCAGAGGCTGGTACAGAGTAACCTCCGATGCTGCTCGTCGTGGGGCTGGTCACGCCCGACAAGAATCGAAGGTCTGGTGGTCCGCCCGGAATCCTCTGAATTGCCACAAGATCGACCACTCCATCATTTGCCGGGTTGAATGGAGAGTTGAAGTAGAGAGCGTCATAGCTCCAGTTATTCCGAGTAGATGGAACTTGCGGCAATGTCATGCGATTCGAAAACCAGTGAAACGGTCCGTCGCCGGAACTGTCTGACGCCGCCGTCAATACGCTGATTTCGGCCTGCCGCGAGCTTGATCCATATTTCCGGATCGCCAACAAATCAGGAACGCTATCATTGCCAATATCTGTGGCGACATAGTCCCAACTTGAGTCTGTCGACTGCAATGCTGTTGGTGTCTGAATCAGCACCGTTGAGAACGATGCTGTTGGAATTGACCCGGCACCAGAAAGTACAGTCAGTACCGTTGAATATGCTCCGTTCCGTTGAACGGCAAACAAATCCACGAATGCGTCGTTGTTGTACGAACCAACGTCAAATGTCCAGTCACGTCCTGCTGTTGGTAAAGGAGTCTGAAACACCGGCGTGCTCGTAGTGAAATTGGTTTCACCTGTGAAGATCGTGACTTCAACAAATCCGGAAGCTGTGTTGGCTTTGTGGATCGCGAATAGATCGGGTTTACTGCCGCCACCCCAGTTGTCAATTCGAAACTCCCAATCTGAATTGACAGTGTTCATGGCGACGGGCAGCAGGGCCGTATAGCTATTCGCTTGACCGCCATTCTTTGCATCAAAGCTCGAGTACTGTGTTGAGTAAACTGACACCTCAACCTTGCCCGATGCCGTGTCGCTGCTCTGTACAAGCATTACGTCGGTAATCGAATTGCCATCCCAGTCCGCCGCCTGATACGTAAATGCAGGAGTCGCTTCCGGCATATTTGTCGTGGCATATAAACTCAACTGCTGAAACGGTGCGGCAGTTAGCAGTGAGCGAACTTCGAGCGTCTCAACGATTCGGTGTCGATGCAGTCGTCCACGGAGATTTCGCTTCTGAAGGGATGCAAAAACTTGTTTGAGAATCATTGGATGACGACTCCAGAATATTTCATTTGCGAACGCTGAATTGTCTGAGTGGAAATTCCGAGTTCCACGCACAGACTCGATACGCAGCTTGAACTCGCGATCATTCTACGCACGAGCCGTCCGGAAGTCACGGTTGCGGGATGGCAGTGCAGTCAACTGTGGCATCGGTGAGCGTCGTGACCACTGTGACATTCTTCGTTCGCCTGTTGCTCAAGTTCCTCCGCCGCGTCGCAAGTGAGTTCGGAAGCGAAAAAAACGCCAAACCAAAACAGCTTTCGTTAAAAAGCGGTGAATCCACCACGACATCCTCAAGAATCTTAATCAAAAATCACAGTTATTTGCGAATTGTGCGAGAGGAATGGGGGAGGAAAAAATTTCCACGAAGGGAAATGCTTTCCTGTCGGGAGGGCACTTTCCCAATCAGCCGAGGTAAAATCAGGAGGCCGCAAAATCCAATTTCCCTGCAAAACCCTTATGAACCGCACAATCTAACTAATCCGACTTCTGTCGGGCGCGAGACTTGCTTCGCCGTAAGACGGTGGCGGCTGCGCGACGGAATGCGCACGGTAATGGATTGCTGATTCACGGATGAGGGTGCAATGATCCCAGGACTCTACAGCGCTGCGACGGCGATGGATGTGACGGACCGACGCCAGGAAGTTGTCGCCGAAAACCTTGCCAATCTTCAAACGCCAGGCTACCGGCGTCGAGTTCTCTCGCAGGCGAGTTTCGATTCTGTCATCGCGCCCATGCAGTCGCCTAAAGACGGTGTCTACTCGTCCAAACTCCTGGGCGCGCATACCGGCGACACGAAGTTCGATTTCACTCAGGGACATTTTGAAGAAACGGGAGTGAAGCTGCACGCGGCTCTCAACGGCGATGGTTTTTTCACCATACAAGGCCCCAACGGTCCGCTCTACACACGAAGCGGGGCGTTTCATTCCGACCCACAGGGAACAATCGTCAACATCGACGGTCTGCCGGTGATGGGAACCAACGGCCCACTCACCCTACCCGCCGGAGCCAGCTCATCACAGGTTGAAATCACAAGGGACGGAAATTTTTACGTCGGTGAGCTACGGGTTGGTCAACTTCAACTGGTCAACTTTGCAGATAAGAACGTGCTGCAGCCCGAAGGCGCGTCACTTTTTTCTGCCCCGGCTGGCGTGGCCACAACCAGCACAGAAGCAGAAGTGATCCAGGGACGACTGGAAATGGCGAACACGTCCTCAGTTGACCAACTTGTCAATTTGATTGAGATCTCTCGTCACCGCGATGCTGCTCAAAGGGCATTGACGACCATCGCAGACTCGATCAAGAAGCGAATCGGAATGGGCCAGTGAGGAACGCTGGTTTAATAAATGTCAAATTAGCCGGAACGCGTTAGCGTGCGGTTCTTAAGAAAACCGGGGACTAGCGCCCTGCGGCTGATTAAGCTTCCACAGTTATTTTCTACCCGATGCTAAGGCGAGCGACGTTTTACGTCAATCGCACAAACACTGAAAACTTTCGGCACCAACACAGGAGGAACAAAATGCTACGAGCCCTTTACACCAGCGCGACGGGGATGAAGGCGCAGGAAATGTTGATTGACAACACGGCCAACAATTTGGCCAACGTCAACACCACTGGTTTCAAACGCAGCCGCGTTGATTTTGCAGACCTCTACTACACCAATCGACGAGCGCCCGGAAGTTCTGTCAGCAGTGCTCAGACATCGCCCACCGGTTTGCAGATCGGTAACGGTGTGCGGGTCGTCGCGACCAGCAAAAGTTTTGTAAACGGCACTGCCGAACAGACTGGAAATCCGCTCGACGTGGCCATCGAAGGTGATGGCTTCTTCCCGGTGCAGGTGAGCAATGGAGAGACGCGATATACTCGAGCCGGCAGTTTCAAACTGGACAGCCAGGGACGTCTGACAAACCCGGATGGGTATGTTGTGCTGCCTGGAATCACCATCACTGGTGGCAGCGACACCAATTCGATCACGATCGGAAAAGACGGCACAGTACAAGTCGGCACAACGGGCTCTGATCAGGGGCGTCAGACGGTTGGCCAGATTCAGATTGCAACGTTTTTGAATCCGGCGGGTTTGTCGAGTGAAGGTAACAACCTGTACGCGGCCACGCTGGCCTCTGGTGCGGCAAACCTTGGCAATCCGGGATCTACGGGATTCGGCCAATTGAACCAGAACTTTCTGGAAGGTTCAAACGTCGAGGTAGTGACAGAACTCATTTCATTGATTCAGGCGCAGCGAGCCTACGAGATAAATTCCCGAGCGATCAAAGCTGGAGATCAAATGCTTCAGACATCTACCGACATCGTCAGGTAACAAAATGAAATCTAAATCATCGATTCAAATTGTGTGTGCAATCGGCACTGTCTGTATCTGCATTGTCTACGACGCGTGCTTTTCGAATGCAATTGCAGATGAAATACGAATTGAGATGAAAGAAGCGGTTGCTGTTCATGGAAGTCAGGTTTTGGTGAGTTCGATCGCCACTGTTTCCTGCAGCGATCCAATCCAGAGAGATGCAGTCGAAAACGCTGAGGTCAAATTACTTGATCTGACATTGCCGTCTGAAGTGGTGTCGCGTCGATCCTTGACAACTCGCCTTGTTCTGGCGGGCTTTCCAATGGACGATCTGAAGATCTCCGGCGCGGAACAGACTGTTGTTGCTTTTGAACCCAGACAGGAGTTATCCGATACTCTGGTTGAACAACAGGCTCTGGTTGTTCTGACGGAATTCATGAATGTTGTGCCGGAGGATTTGCATGTGTCACTTCAAAGCGGATTCGTGCAATCACTGCCTCAGAATCTCCGTGAAATGAATGGCGTGACCTTGAAAGTGATGCCTCCTTCGCATCGTTTGCTGGGACAGGTCACCCTGTCGATACAGCTGCGAAAGAACGATGAGGTCTGTTCAACTCGTTCTGCGGTATTCGATGTACGTCGCCGCCATCGAGTCGCCGTGGCGAAAATCTCTCTGTCTCGCGAAGTGCCGTTGGATGAGACCAGCGTGCAATTTGAAAATCGATTCATGTCAGCTGAAGTAGACGAACTCAAGCCTGAGCAGGTGCTTGGTAGGAATGTCCGTGGAACCGTGGTTGCCGGATCCATTGTTCAGATGCGGGATCTGCAGTTCGCAACGCGATCGAACGCAGACTCGCTGATCAGGAAAGGCTCCAGTGTTCAGGTCGTTGCAGTCGCCCATCGGCTGAGAACATCGATTCGCAATGTCGAAGCACTTGAAGATGGCCGGCTTGGCGAACGCATCAGATTGAAGAACCGGGATTCTGGAAAAGAAATTGTTGGCGAAGTACTGGGGCCTGGCCAGGCAATCGTCAGAATCAAATAGGGCAAAACCGTTAACACTGAAAGTGTAACCATGAGACGAAAAACCAGACGCGATATTTTTACTCTGAGTCTTGCCGTGTTTTGTTCTTGTATTGGTACTCTGAAGGCGGATTCCTTATGGAAGCGAAAGAGTCCGCAGCGCGCGTATCTTTGCCAGGACTCGCGAGCTCGCAATGTGGGTGATCTTGTCACGATTGTAGTCACTGAATCATCTGAAGTTGATAACAGTGAAGACAAATCGATGAGTAAATCCAGTGGCAACAGCCTGAAATCAGATTTTGAGGCATCATCTGGAGGCGGCCTGTCAACACAATCCTCTTCGGCGGCATTGGATTTAAGTAATACGGCAGGCAGAAATTTCGGAGGCAAAGCGAGCTACAAGGACTCACGCGGTTTCACTGATCAGCTTACGGTTTCCGTGGTCGACGTCCTGCCAAACGGAAATATGCTGCTGGCTGGAAAACGAACTCTGACAATTGCTGGAGAGCAACGAACCTTGCTGATTTCCGGGATGGTTCGTGCAGTCGATCTGGGGCCGGACAACAAAGTGAATTCACGGTACATCGCTGATCTGCGCACTGTTTACGAAGGGGATGGTCCATCACGGCGATTCGTACGCCAGGGTTGGCTCAGTAAGGCGGCGAATAAGGTCTGGCCATTCTAGGTGAACCAGTATTCGCAGTCATGAGCTTTCAACGACTCAATTTCAGTTTTGAGATTTGAGATTTGAAATCCCCTGCCTCCGCATGAATCAACGTCCATTGCAACCGCCATCAATCCGGATTTATTTCCATGTTTAGAACCACAATCACGTTCTGCCTGGCTCTGACATTGGCATTGCCCCATGCCGCTGCTGGAGAGCCGCTTGTACGCATTCGTGACATCACGCAGGTTGCAGGCGAGCATCCGAACCAGCTCAACGGAATGGGGTTGGTCATGGGATTGGCGGGCACCGGTGGTAACAGTCAGACGACGAAACAATTCGCGTTGAATCTGCTGCAGAAGATGGGCAACCGCGCGGATCCGTTGCTGCGTGAAAATATTCAGCGGTCGCAGGAAAAGACAGACAACATGTCGGTCGTGCTCGTGACCGCCATATTGCCAGCACATGCCAAAAACGGACAGCGAATTGATGTGTCTGTCTCCGCGTTTGACAACGCAAAAAGTCTGACCGGCGGCAATCTGGTATCCACAGAACTCTATGGTCCCGATGGTGAAGTTTACGCAATTGCCAACGGTCCGATATCGCTTAACGGTGGAGATTTTGGAGGTAACGCGGCGAACCTCACTAAGAACCATCCGACAAGCGGACGTATTCCAATGGGGGCAATAGTGGAAGAAGAAGTGCCCTGCACGGTCTTCGATCGGGGGGTATTTCAGCTGCTGTTGCGACAGCCTCACTATCTGACAGCCATGCACATTGCAGAAGCCATCAATCTCTATTCTCCCGGTTCGGCCATCGTGCGTGATCCTGCAACTGTGGCAATTCGACTTCCTGCTTCAGCGGTCGGTGACTCCTTTCGATTCGTTGCGGAGTGCCAGGAACTTACGGTCACGCCCGGTTCGTTTGCAAGAGTAGTGATCAACGAACGCACAGGGACAATTGTGATTGGCAGCGATGTGAAACTGTCTCAGGTGGCGATTACTCACGGCAATCTGATTGTCAGTACGGTTGAAAATGCACAGGTGTCACAGCCAGGCCCTTTCAGTCAGGGGGAAACGAAAGTTGTGGACCGTACAACAGTGGACGTTACCGAACAGCCCAGTGTGATCAACGTGATTGATCAGAATGTGACTGTTGGTGACCTCGCAACCTCGCTGAACGCTCTTGGAGTCAGCCCGCGCGATCTGAGTTCCATTTTCCAGATGCTGAAAGAGTCAGGTGCGCTGCATGCGGAATTGGAATTGAAATAGCTGCGGAAATTCAGACGACTGAAATCCTTCGGTATCAACAGCCCCGGAACTGCCCCTATGAACATCAGCACAAACCCGACTTCGGCAACAGATCCACTGGATGCCGAAACCACAAACATTACTCAAAAGGAACTCACGCAGGCCGGATCTCAAAAATCCGCAAAGATCCAGAAAGCAATCAAGGATTTTGAAGGTGTGTTCCTGTCGATGATGATTAAAGAATTGCGGCAATCAGATTCTGAAGACGGAGGCCTGTTCCCGGGGGACGCCAGCGATACATTCGGCGGCATGTTCGACACTTTTATGGGCCAGGAACTGGCTGCAGGCAGAGGTGTCGGGATGGAATCACTGTTCCAGTCTTCAAATGTCATCAACCAGCTGGAAGGCAGGAAAAATGCGAATAGCTCGCTGAACGGATTAACGAACGCTTCCGTGACAGATCGCAATAAAGCCATTGAAGGATACCGAAATGAACAACTCCGTACCGGTGCCCTCGCACTACCTTGAACCTGCACATCTTCGTGATCTGCTGCGGCATGTCGATGCGGAAGAAATTTCACTCCGCAACATCATGCACCTGCTCAAGGAAGTTCCCGCCATGTCGCAGTCTGCTGACGAAGCACAGCGGCGAGACATGCGACTGAAAATCGAACAATCCATGCAGCACGCTGCGCTGCTTTCACAAAATCGTGCACGGGTAGCGAATGCGTTAGCAGAATACCTGTCGATGCCAGCTTCGAATGTCAGCTTTTCGGCATTACTGCCTTATGCATCACCAGCAGCAGCACAATTGATCGTCTCCGCAAGGCGAAGACTGCTGGGGCTCGTGCGGCAAGTGAGTGCCCTGGTGCAATCAGTGTCATGGATTATCAATGAATCACAAAGGATCTATTTGTCCGTTTTTGAATCACTGCCAGGGACGGCACCTTCCTCGAATCGCTACGACTCCAGCGGCCAGAAGAATTTGAATCCTGCATTGTTTCGATTTGAAACTCGTTCCTGACAAGGGCTAGAAGCCCTTGCCCCAACGGAGCCTGCCGGCTCATTGACAATGGTCGCTCACGTTGTTCGCTTTCTGGGAGATGTGCACATGAATCCGAATCAGAAACCAGGAAGGTGCAGCCATGAAGGCTTTTGATATTGGATTGTCAGCACTTCATGCACAACAATTGTCGCTGGCCGTGCAGGGAAACAATCTGGCCAACGCATCGACGCCCGGTTATCACCGACAGTTAGCGAATCTGGCTGCTCGTGCTCCGCTCAGGAGCGATAACTTCAGCATCGGATCCGGTGTTGAAGTTTCGAGCGTGCAGCGAGTGCAGTCAAGTGCGATCGAGAACGCACTGCTGCGCAATACATCTGAAACAGGATACAGCCAGCAGACAGAGGATGTTTCGAAACAAATTGAATCATTGCTCACCCCGAGTGACACGTCCATACATTCCACATTGTCGAACTTCCTGAACGGCCTTGAAAAAGTGGCAAATTCCCCGCAGGATCTGACCGTGCGGAATGAGTTCTTGTCATCCGCAACAGAACTGGTGAATGGATTCAATGATCTGAACGGCAAACTGGAATCGCTTTCTCGCGACGCCAGACTCAGTCTGCAGGATAGTATCAAGAAGATCAATCAGTACTCCAAAGATATCGCCGGACTGAATCAGGAAATCTTTCAAGCTCGAGCGATGGGGGTTACGCCAAACGTACTGCTTGATCAGCGAGACCAACTGACAACCAAACTTTCGAACTTCATGGATGTCACAAATGTCACGACTGCGGATGGTCATGAGCAGACAATGGTAATGGGTGGCAGAGTCGCGATCAGCGGTCTGCCGATGACGTTTACGATCGTGCAGGACGCGCAAGGCGCGACGGGGATTTCTGTCAGCAATCTGACGACGGCAATTCCCCTGACAACAGGCAGCGTGGCGGCG
Organism: Candidatus Kuenenia sp.; assembly: GCA_043758225.1. Lineage (GTDB taxonomy): Bacteria > Planctomycetota > Planctomycetia > Planctomycetales > Planctomycetaceae > SXXK01. The sequence continues at coordinate 8,302 of JAYVNW010000908.1, forward strand.
ATGACCACCGCGTTGAACAACACAATTCCGCAATTCCAGTCGCGTCTTCGAGATCTGGCGCGGGGCATCGTGCGGACGGTTGATCAGCAGCACGCGCAGGGGATCTCTGATGGAGGTCCCGGTTCAGTGCTGCTGGGAAGTCGCGGTGTTCAGAATACCACCGTGCCACTTAGTCGCAGCAAACCGCCATTTCCGATTGGCTATGGCAATTTGTCTGTGACTGTAACTAACACGACAACGGGAGTTCGCAGTACACAGTCAATCTCAATCGATCCATCCGTTGATTCGCTGGAGGACGTGGCAACGAAGCTCAGTGCCATACCGGGCGTTGCGGCGAATGTTGACAGTGTTCGAAAGACCCTGCTCATCGCTGGAAATGGACCATACACGATCGATTTCGCAGGGCGATCCGATGATCCCAATAACACGAGTATTAATAGTCATCCCGATGAAACAGGAATCCTTGGGGCTCTTGGCATAGGTTCATTGTTTGAAGGGTCAGAGCCGGGGGCTTTCAAGGTTCGCCGGGAAATCCTGGACAATCCGGATCAGCTGGCGGTATCGGTGACCGGCCAGCCAGGCGACGGCCTGAATGCTGCAGCAATGGCCAGCCTTCGCGATGTACGATTCCCTGAACTCGGCAGTCGTACGTTTACGGAAGAATTGGCCGACGTAACGGCTGAATCAGGACTTCAGGTACAAACGGCGCATTCCCAGAATACGCAGCTGCAGGAGTTCGGACAGCGTCTGGCATCAGATCAGGCGTCCGTTTCAGGAGTCGATATCAATGAAGAGATGTTGAAAATGATGCAAACGCAACGTGGTTACCAGGCGGCGGCAAAGTTGATCACAACTGCCGATCAAATGCTTTCAGATTTGTTTCAGATAATGCGATAACGGCGTAAGCAACGGACCACTATGATTACTCGCATCACTCAATCCCAGATCACCAAAGTAACGACGGCTCAACTGGCCAGTCAAACGGCGGAGATGTATAAAAAGCAGCAGGAAATAAGCACCGGTCTGCGTATTCAGCGACCGTCTGACGATCCATCCGGAATGCGTCGCAGCCTGATACAGAAAGACAGTATTGACCGACTGGAATCTCATATTTCTTCCATTCAGTTCGCGCAGTCTCGAATCTCGCAAGCCACCGTACAACTGCAGAACACCAGTGACCTGCTGGTACAGGCGAAAAGCATTGCATTGCAGGCACCGCAAGCAACTGACGAAACTGAAGTCCACGCCCTCGTCAACGAGCTGAATGGTATTCTTTCCTCCCTTTCGAGTTCTGCGAACGCAAAAGATGAAACCGGCTACCTGTTCAGCGGTACTGCCACCAATACGAAACCATTCCCAGGCATTGATTCTCCCAACGGGAAATCCCAATATGCAGGCGCTCCGGCCAATACGCAGTTGCTGATTACTGGCGACATCGCTCGCGACGCTTTGCTGCCCGGCGATATGGTGTTTCAGTCCGTCGCACGCGAACGCACAATTTTAATTAGCAACACCGGAGCCAAAGTTGGTACCGGAATTGACACGGCGACCGGTGCAGCCAGGCTGCAAGTTACGCACGATACCACAACCTACCTCGGCACTTCAGGAGTAACCGCAGGAAGCAGTTCAGGCACCAACGACACCATCATTGGTGCGGCGGGAACTCATAAACTCACAGTCATCGACACGAGCGGAGATGGTTCGTCCGGTACGTTTTCACTCAACGGCGGTCCGGTCGTTAATTACACAAACGCTGACGCCAATCTGTTGGTTGTGGGTAAGAACGGGGAGAAAGTCTATGTTGACGCTTCCGCAATCACTGCGGGTTTAAACGGCACAATCGATATTGAATCCACTGGGAATCTGTCGATCGACGGCGGTGCAACAACAACACCAATTACCTTCACAGGAAATGATGTCGTCACCGATTCCAGCAATGGCGGTGTGGTCAACATCGACACGTCTGCCATCACTCGCGTGGGTACGGACAGTCTGGAGTTTCCAGGCACCAATGACGTCTTCAATTCCGTGATCGCGTTAAGAGACGAATTGTTGAACACCCGACATCTCTCGGCGTCGGATCATGCCGCTGCGCTCAATCGTCGGCTGGGAGATATCGAACGAGTCCAGTCACACGTTCTGGATATTCTTGGAGTGCAGTCAGTCACTTTGCAGCAAATTGATCGTTTGAAGACACGAACAGAAGACCTGCAGCTTTCTGGAAAAATTCAGTACAGCGATACCGTTTCAGCCGATATCGCAGAATCGGTGTCGCGACTGCAGGAGTTAACCAACTTGCAACAATATACGCTGGCTGCGGTGAATAAATACCTAACCCCGAATCTGCTGAATTACCTTCAATAATAATGCAAAACCAGATTGTTGAGTTCACTGAGTATGGGGCCGTGGAGAATCCGCGATGACGACTTCCGACAAACTTCCTTCCAGCATTTTTCGCAAGCAAGCTCCAAAAAAGATCCTGCGGAGTGAATTGAACCTCTTGATCGAAATGCTGCGGGCTACTGATACCAGTTTGGTCAAATTCGGACAGGAAGTTTCCAGACATCCCGCAATCTATAAACAGGTGCTGCGTGCGGCGAATTCCTCACTGACCGGGAGCGCTGTTGAAATTTCCGATGTAGCCCACGCAACATTATTTCTAGGCAGTCGCCGGGTTGAGTTTCTGCTGAACACGCTACCGCCGGACATTATTGAAGAAGACCTGAAAGAATAATTTGAATTGCGCAAAGCGTAGGTTACGCATTGAAGGAACACTGAATTCTGCACGCGGTAAACCTTGATGATATCCCCTCGCTCCTGCTCGACACGCCCAGCGAGGACTTTCAGTTTAGTACCAATGTCGGCTATTTCACCTCAAGACCAGTCCCAAATTGCATCTGGGAAAGTCGAACTAGGTAACCGCGATTAAAATGCACCGAACAGAATTGAAACTTATTGGTGGGCGATGCCTGCTCAAAGAAGTCCGCGTCGGGCATGACCACGCTGCAGAATGAACAGTGTTCAGACCGTATGAAACGAATCCTGCTGCCAAATCTGTTCTTTGAAGAAGAACTGCAATCGATCCTGACAACAGGCTCGCCAAAAGCTCAACGACTTGTTGCGGAACTTGGACCTGTCATGGGTTTGCTCGGAAGAGACGGCATTGCCCTCAATGTTGATACAAATGCCGATTCATCCGCAAGCAACAAGAGCGATCGGACAATCGTTGTTGTCGAACACAACGCACGGCCGGAACAACTGCCGCCAGCCTTGCAACACGTCGAATTCCTGACGTTAAACGAACTTGCTGACGTCGTGTTAAATGAATCCCGCGTGCCGTCAGATCCAGCTGAACTCTGGCATGCATGGCCTTGGGGTTGGAGCGAGGCCGCGATATCAACGCTCAGTCAGGTGCTCGGCCAACGAATAACAAATGAGCGGCAACTGCTGAATTGTCCCGCTCTTGAAATCATGGTTCCTGACATCGATACAGTCCGCTACATCAATAGTCGACAGTTTCAGTCACAGTTCGATGATGCTATTGAGATGGATGGCACTGGTCGAATCGATGCGTTCGGCACACTCTGCCATTCTGTGTCGGAAGTGAAAAATTCAATCGAAGTCGCGAGCCGCTATTCACCACGCGGTTGGGTAATCAAGGCGGACCTGAGTCACGCGTCTCGGAACCGTCTGTTGGGCACTGCGGCAGAACTTCGCTCTGAACAACTTGCGTGGCTGAGATCCCGATTTGAGCATCACGAATGTGTCTATGTTGAACCGTGGATTGAACGCATCTCAGAATGCGGCCTGCAGTTTTTCATCACGCATTCAGAATCCAAAGAGCGTCGAGTTCACTTCATCGGCGCAGCTGAGATGTTGAACGACGACGCAGGTCACTATCGCGGCAGCGTCGTAAAATCTTCTGAAACAGACGACGCCCCTCACCACAAGATCTGGCAGCCAGCGATTGATCATTGCGGCAAGATCGCAGACGCTGCTGCAGCCAACGGATACTTCGGGCATATCGGCTTTGACTGCATGATGTTTCGGTGTCCCAAGCGGAATCGTCCATGGTTGCGTCTCTCGCACGATATTAATGGCCGCCTGACGATGGGGCGAATTGCGCTGGCGTTGAAAACGCTGCTGAAACCCAATGAAACGGGCGTGTGGCTGCATGCCTCAGAGAATTCTCTGCAGCAAAGCCGGAAAGATTCTGACGAAATCTCGCTTCACGACGTACGGTTCGAACGAACAAGTCCAGGTTTGATTGGCGGAAAACCAGCAAAAACCGAAACAGCGTTTGTCGTTTCTGGCAATTCTGAGCATCTCAAAGCCGCCTGTCGCCGGATTTTAGGGCAGACTGTAAGACTGCCGCCTTTGATGAAAACAGGACGCAAAGAAAGATTTTCCCCTCGATGACTGAAACGATACATCCTGAATCTCTGCGACCATGGTCACCAGAATGGTACGCTCTACAAAAAAGCACTCTTGGAGAATCCGCGTGCCAGCAACTTGGGTTTTACGTGATTCCGCCGGACCTGCGATTGTCGGTCGTGATTCCCGTTTACAACGAAGAAAAAACGCTGCGGTTACTGATCGATAAAGTTCGTGAAGTTCCGATTCGCAAAGAGCTGATCCTTATCGACGATTGTAGCAAGGATCGATCACGCGACGTCTTGAAATCGCTCGAAGCGGAAGGCGGAAACGATGACTTCAACCGCATTCGGATCTTCTTTCACGACGTCAACAAAGGCAAAGGCGCGGCGCTGAAGACGGGCTTTGCGAATGTCGAAGGCGACATCGTGATTATTCAGGACGCCGACATGGAATACAACCCGGCGGAATACCCGCGTCTGCTGCAACCGATCGTGGAAGATAAAGCCGATGTTGTTTTCGGAAGCCGCTTTCTGGGCGATCGGGCTCATCGAGTTCTTTACTTCTGGCATTATCTGGGCAACCGCTTTCTGACGACGCTGTCAAACTGCTTTACCAATCTGAATCTGTCCGACATGGAGACGTGTTACAAAGTCTTCCGGCGCAGTGTGATCGATGATATTACTCCGAAGCTGGTCCAGAATCGATTTGGATTTGAACCAGAGATCACAGCCAGAATCGCTCGCCGCAAACTTCGTGTCTTTGAGACGTCTGTCAGCTACGCCGGACGAACGTACGCTGAAGGCAAGAAGATCGGCTGGCGTGATGGTTTTAAAGCACTCTGGTGCATCGTTCGCTTCGGGGTCGCCGATTGATAGGGATTAAACTGATTGCTGCTATATGAAAGTTTCAATTTGAAATATCAGATTCAAAATCCCCTTTACACCATCTGCGATTAACCTCGAGGCCGTTCAAGTAGAAGTTCTATTGATCAGCGTTAAGTCGTCGTTCATGGAATTTCTTCGGCTGCCTTTTCTACAGATGCTTTCATCTTTGCCAGACCGGTCTTTGCAACTTCCAATGGATCCTGCTTCCAGTATTCGCGGTTGAACAATTCAAGCGACAGCACGACGTTGCGGCCTGGGCCGCCGATATCGTTAAGAATCTGCGACATCGGAGCGATGCCATTGCCGGGATAGACGCGGTCTGCGTCGCTGATTTTGTCTCGTTCTGGCATCGCGGGATAATCATTTACATGGAATACCTGCATCGCGTTCCCGCTGAGCAGTCGTAATCCAGCGAAGTCAGATCCGCCTTTGTAAAGATGATAAATATCCAGCAGAGCACATGCTTTAGGATGTCCGACTTCCCCGAGCACAAACATGACATCTCCAAGACGCGACAGGTTCTTCGAGAAGCCCCAAACTTCAAGTTGAGGTACTACGCCAGTCTGATCGCCAACTTCCAGCAGTGCGCCAAAACGTTCGGCGACTACGGATAGTTCAATCTTTGCGCTCTTGCTGTCGTTGGCACCAACGGGCGGGGCGGCGATACGAATACCGCCGATGGCACGGAGCATGTCCATGTCTCGTTTTGCTTCCTCCAACGCATCCGAGCGACGTTTGTCGTCGTCTACAATCCAGTTCGCAAACCCGATCGCACTTTCGACTGTGAGTCCAGCATCAGAAATCCTCTTGCGAAGATCTGGCAGGCTGCCGCCTTGTTTTACGAATTCGCGAAGCGTAGGAATCCATGGTTCGATGGCGTTGTAGCCAGCCTGGCCGGCGATTTCCACTTCTTTCTCGATCCCCAGCTGCGGTTCGCGAATCGTGCTGGTATTCAGGCAGTAGCGATAGCCGCTGGCGTCCCCTTCAACGCTTGCTGAACCTTGCGAAGGACCTGCAGAAGTGCCAGCACGCAGCGCTGGCGTGGAATTCAGAATGGTCAGACCCAAGGCTGATAATCCGGCGGACGACAAAAAACGACGGCGATCAAATGACATTCCGGACCTCAGCAAAACAAAATTTGGGAGCAAACAACGACCGGGAAACCACAAAAATCCTGCCAGAACCTAACGATTGCAGCCGCGAATTGGAACCGAAGGCGCTTCGCTCAGCAATTCTTGCCAGTCGCCGAGAATTATGTCATCCCATCCTGTGCATGCTTCTTATATTTCATATTCTATTTTCTGCTACAAATCCGAAGAAACAGGAAGTGGACATGGGCTGATTCTAACTTGAAGAGTCCCGATCCTGCGGTACCGTAGAGATTCGCAGGATTATCGTTCGTCAAGCGGTTGCACGACTATGAAACTCGCATGGCATTTCAGCAAAGTGAACCCTCGGTTCAAAAACCGTGAAGCGACTCAGGGTGAGTTCTTCGCGAATGACACCGAGTTGCGCGCGTTCGTCCGTGAAGCCGTTCAGAATTCTCTGGACGCGCGAAGGCCTGGGCATACCGGGCCGATCTCAGTGCGGATCTTTGTCTCCGGCAGCAAGTCAGCATTGTCTCTAGACGCGTCCAGGCGTTACTTCAAAAATGGCTGGGAACATTTTCATGCGGAAGGCAGTGGATTGCGAGACGCTCCCGGCCGCGGTGATAATTGCCATTTTATCACGTACGAAGACAGTGGTACGACAGGTCTGACTGGAGATGTAAATCAGTATCATGAAGTCGCCGGAGTCCGGAATCCGTTTTACTACTTCTTTCGAGCGGAAGGACAGTCGAACAAGACAGATTCAGGACGCGGCCGTTGGGGACTTGGTAAGTTCGTGTTTCCCCGATGCAGTCGCATCCGCAGTTTTTTTGGTGTAACGGTGCGACACGATGATCGGAAACGGTTGCTCGTTGGGCAGTCGATTCTGCGATCTCACGATGTTGACGCTAAGAGTTACACTCCGGATGGTTGGTTTGGTGAAAAGCCCGTCAAGGATGAAGCTGCTGCTCCGGTGGACGATCAGAAGTTTATCGAACAGTTCTGTGAAGACTTCTGTCTGGAACGAGGTACCGATCCTGGTCTTTCAATTGTCGTCCCATACTGTGACGAACGCTGGACATCTGCTGCCGTCGTTGACGCCATTGTGCAGGACTACTTCTATCCAGTCCTGAAAGAAGATCTTGTCGTCACTGTGGAAGACGCGGATACACAGATCGTTCTCAACGCGCAGACCATTACGTCTGTCGTTGCTCAATGCGGTGATACGGTTCGCGAAATGATACAGCCGATGTTTCATCTGTCGCAATGGGCGTTGCAGCTGCCAGGGACAAAATCGGAAGCGAACAAAACACAGCCCGAAGAATCTTCCGCGACCAGCGGATTATTTATTCTCAGCAGCTTCAACGGCAAGGCGACGAAATGGAATCGCAAGTCGATTGATGACATCGTGTTTGACGAAATGCGCAAGGTGCTGCAGGAAAAGCAACGCATCGCCGTGCGTATTCCGGTTCTGGTCCAGTACAAGAATGGACTCAGCAAAAAATCGCACTTTGATGCGTTTATCGAGCGTTGCGAAGGATCGCCGCAGAAACGCCCCATGTTCATTCGCGACAGCATAATGATTTCGGATGTTCGTACACGACTCATGCGAGACGTCTATGCTATTGTCGCCATTGATGACGCTCCGCTGACTGGTTTTCTGGGTGACGCCGAAAATCCGGCGCATACGGAATGGAGCGAAGAGACTTCGCATTTCAAAGGCAAGTACATCAACGGCGCGGCGACGTTGCGGTTCATTCGCAATGCAGTATCGGATCTGTGTCAGATGCTGGCGGAAGCGGCGGACGATGATGATCCCGAGTTGCTGCTGGATGTGTTCTCTGTGGGAACCGGTCACGAGAAACAGGGTATGCCGGTTGAATTCTCGGCGATGACCAGTAAGAACACTGGTGCTGCAACTGACCGTCTGAAAATCCTGAACGCTAAGCCTCGCAAACGCAAGACGTTTCGACTTTCGAGTCGCCAGGGCGGATTTCGCATCGGCAGTCGAAAAGACATGGTTGATCCACGTCAGCCGATTGAAGTGCATATCGCGTATGACCGACGCGGTGGCAGTCCGCTGAAGAAGTATTCAACTACCGATTTTCGACTGAACGAAAACCCGGTCTGCATCGAAGCGAAGAACGCCATCATCGAGATTCGCAATCCGAATCACATGATGGTCTATCCACTCGGCGACGAATTCAGCGTTGTTGTGACCGGCTTCGACGTCAACCGCGACTTGTTTGTACAGGCGAAGAACAGTCAGGAGATCAACAAAGCCATGAAGCCAACAGCGAAGCCACGGCTTCGCATTGCCCATGCGTCGGGCTGAATCAGTATTAACCGCAGGGCGCTAGCCCCGGTTTTTTCGGCGAATCAGACGTCCTGAACCGGGGCTAACGCCTTCGGCTGGTGAAGTCCACGCCATTGGACACGGGTTCGGATGGAGAGCTTAAATCGACGCCATCCGGGGCATCCTCGTTCCACCTATTTTGCCCCGCCCAGCGAACGAATTTCAAATGGAAGATCCGACGTCGCAGTTTGCAGGCTGAGTTGGTCGCGAACACGAAGACGAAGTGTGTACCGGCCTGGTGAAAGCGCCGGAATGGTCAGTTCATAGCTTTGGAAATAGTCAGTTCGTTCAGCAGCGCAGCGGTCCTGGATTTCCGGCAGCCGAATCGTTCGCGACGCGTTCGGCTCTGTTTCTCCGTCACGGATGAATTCGATCATTGCGGAAAATTCAGATCGATAATGACCATCGTCCGTCAGTTCTGATTTGTAGTTTTCAATTTCCGCATAAAGCAACAGCGGTTGTCCCGCATTGAAATCAGAAATCGGGAAGACATTAAAATTCCCAAATCCTTCAATCCGATCGCAGAAGTTCATTCGTCGAATCTTCATCGCAGACAGTGGCTGGAGTTGTCGCGCCGCAGTACGAACGTAGTCCAAGGTCTCAGTCAACTGCTCAGTTCGCGCGGTCGAATCGTTAGTGCCTCGATAGGCTTCCATTGCCAGCATCATTGTCTGCCAGAACTCCTGTTCGTTTTCCGGCAGGGAGTCAATTGTACGCATGGACTCAGCTGATCTTCCAGCCATCATATACAGCAGTCGCAGATCAGTCTGATGCTGTCGCCATCCGACTTCGTTTTCTGGTTTTCCGTTGGTTTGTCGCGGCCATTCTACCAGTTGCTGCTCAACTTTTGCGATCAATGGTTCCAACAGCAATTCATTGTCATCAATTGAAGTTTTTTCAACAGTGGGAGTTGTTACTGCCGATGCTTCCAGATTTGACGGCACAGGCGATGTGGCTCCCAATGGCGAATCAAACACTTCCGGCTCACGCTCTCGCATCAAGCCGAATGGATCGGTCCAGCGACGATTGGCTCTTCGATTCTGTTCCAGAGCGGCTTCATCGCGGCGAGGAGCATAGAGGCCTCGCAGACGGTCGAGGACCGTTGGCTCCTTCGCGACAGAATTGCTCTGGGCCGCAGTCGCGGCAGTCACAGCTGAGTCTTCCGTATTGCCCTCGCTCGATGTAACACTTTCTGAAGCCTGAGCGTCAGTGTCCTCAGGGGGTGCATCCTTCGAGTCGAGCTGCGAAGCCGGGACGAAATGCTCCGTGTTGATCGATGCTTCTTTGTTCGAATTCTGCAGACCATCGGAATTCCATGCATCGGTGGACCGTGGCAAACCGTTTTGAGACGGCATGTTGTTTGTGGGCGTGCCAGACGCTGCGACGCTGGAATTCGGTGCTGTCTGCCATCCAGCGGCACCAAATGAGATTCCGTCCGGCACCACGGGAGTTTGCGTCCGGATCAACTCCGCGTTCCGCGCGACGTTGAAGTTTTGTTTTTCCGCCGACGGCCTAATTGACTCGATTTGATCTGCTGAACGAGTTTCGATCCTGTCATGAATCGGGATTGGCTTACCAAGCTTCGCACGACGTTGCAAAAACGCGTGCCCCGTCGCAAATACAGGAACGACACCTTTGCTGTCGGTTGAAGCAGCAGAATTCATCCCGGATGAATCATTCAAAGCACAAAGCCTGCTGTAGTCCGCCGCTACTGTTGAAGCTATGCGTGCAGCGTCATCTGCTTCGGAAAAATTCTGCGAGCGAATCGTTGATGGTTCGGCCCGCGACAAATCCGCATCTGAAAGCAATTGATCGCGAAGTCCCATGGACGCGCAGCCTGGCATCACCAGCGCGCAGGTCAGAAGTAGCAGTGTCGAAACCCTCAACTTCTTGCGGCTATATTCAGGTCTGCGATGTTGTCGCAATGCCTGAGGCATATTAGCGGGGATCTCCGTAAAGCAGCAACGCGCAGGTCGGACAAAAGCGTTCGACTCAGGAAGATGGAACTGTATTTCGCTTTCAAACTCTGGAATACCGGGATTCAGGAGTCCTGAGCCT
>JAYVNW010000909.1:0-4119 GCA_043758225.1 Candidatus Kuenenia sp.
GAAATTGCCATGCTGTTCATCTGCTGGCCTCGTTGGGCAATTCCCATGTTGTAGTAGGCTTCTGCGCATTTGCGATTTCGTTGAATTGCACGCCGGAGGACTTCGGTCGCCTTCTTGTATTCGCCGGAACGGTTGAGAATTGCGCCGAGATTTACCCAAGCCTGTGTGTTGGATGGGTTTAGTTGAGTCAGGCGCTCAAAACATTCTCGGGCAGGCTCGAAATTTTTTTGGAAGAAGTTTGCCATGCCCAATAACTCGAGAGCGTCTTCTTCACCAGGATCATCCTGCAGCAATTTCTGCAGAAGATCGCAGGCCATTGAATATTTCTGCGACTTGATTAGCCCACGGCTCTCTCGAATGATTTTTGCGGTGGAAGTTTCTTCTGTCATGTTTTCTCCAGAGGACTGTATCGTGGTTCCAAATCTAACCGTTCAACGGGGATTTGGTGACCGATGAATTGAAATCTGATTCGAAAAGTGCTCAAAAAATACGTGTATAACGGGACTTGCCAACGGATTTTCTGTCGCAACAGCCCCGACTGTGAATCACATTTTTGAATAGGGTAAGTTATGGCAATCCACATAATCGTGGCAATTGCGGTTCTTGCGTTTGTAAAATCAGCCCAAGTTCACACAGGTTGAACGCAGGTAAAGTTTGCGTTGTCAATTCCCAGAGTTCAAGCATGAAAACCGGCGAAGTCGATGCACAAGTGAGAATCCCGAGAAATAAATCTTGGGAAGAAACGAGCCCAGAGCATCTTCCGTTTCGCAAGATCGTGCAGGTTCTGAATGTCTCAACTGGTTTTTCGACGCATCCTCGTGACAGCAGTATTTTGTACGGCTGTATTTCAGCTATGCACTGTTGCCGCTGATGATGCTCGCGATACGCCGTTAGTACGAGCTGTGCAGCAGTCAAGAAAATCTGTCGTGAATATTCACACGGAGAGAATGTCGTCGGACGAAAAAGATTCAAAGTTTTTTACGTCAAAATCTCGAAAGGTAACCGGAATGGGTACCGGTATTGTGATTGACGAGCGTGGTTACATCGTGACCAATTATCATGTCATTCAGGGGGTAGACGTTATCACCGTCACTCTCGACGGTGGTGCAAGTTATGAAGGTCGCCCCGTCTCGTTTGATCGAAAGCACGATCTTGCCGTACTTAAAATCGCGGCAACTGACACATTGACGGTCATGCACATGGGGACATCTTCGGATCTCATGCTGGCCGAAACTGTCTATGCGGTTGGAAATGCTTTTGGTTATGAACACACAGTGACCGCCGGTATCGTCAGCCAGCTCCATCGTGATGTGGAGGTTGATGAAACTCAGTCATACGAAAATCTGATTCAGACGGACGCCAGCATCAACCCCGGCAATAGCGGTGGCCCACTTATCAATCTGAATGGAGAAGTCATTGGAATCAATGTGGCAATTCGGTCCGGGGCTCAGCGAATTGGTTTTGCGATTCCCATTGACGACGCGCGGTGTACAATCGCGAGATTGATGAGCGTTGAACGACTCAACGGTATTCCGCATGGCCTGACAACGAAAGACATTAAGACCGCAGAAGCAAAGAAATTGGTTGTGGAACAAGTGGCTGCTGAAAGTGCAGCTGATCTTTGCGGTATAAAGAATGGAGATGTGATTACTTCAATTCGAGGGACTCGGGTGATTGACGGTACTGACCTGGAAAGATTACTTCTGGATCTGCCGCGTGGAAAAGTTGTCGATGTGATCGTTTCCCGGGATGGACATGAGCAGACTCTGCAGTTGACGGTCGGGGTCGGCAAGCCAACAGGCATTCCTGTCGTCGCAGTCTCAAAACAAGTCGATGTTGATCATTCGATCGGTATTCAGAAAACTGTTGAAGCTCCCGTTGTTACAAGAAACGTCGTTTCCGATGCCGAACAGGTGGTGATGAATCGCGCATGGGATCTGTTGGGGCTGAGTCTTGAAAATCTGAGTGAAACGGAACGTCATGAAATTGCCAGCAAAGAGTATCCAGGGGCTCGAAAGCCGGTGCGATACAACGGCGGCCTGAGAATTATTACAGTTCGTGCGGGCAGTGTAGCATCCCGGTTTGTTAATGAAGGCGACATTCTTTTAGGGCTGGACGGTTTCGAGACGCTGGGCCCCACGAATATTAGCTACATCCTTAGGGATTCAAGGATCAGCAATTCCGCACCGATGAAGTGCCAGATTCTTCGCAAAGGCGGTAATCCCATTGAGGGAACAATTACGCTATCAAATCCTTAGGCGATGACTTGTTCAGCCACCTCACCATGAACATCGGTCAGTCTGAAATCGCGTCCGGAATAGCGGTAGGTTAGTCGCTTGTGGTCCATACCCATCAAATGCAGGATTGTCGCGTGCAGATCATGGACGCTCATACGCTTGTCGATCGCTTTGACACCAAGGTCATCCGTCGCTCCATACGTGATTCCGCCTTTGATTCCGCCGCCCGCCAGCCACATACTGAAGCCGGTGGCATGATGATTTCGACCTTGCGCGCCCTGAGCTGTGGGAGTTCTGCCGAATTCACCACCCCAGACAATCAGCGTTTCATCAAACAATCCGCGTGATTTCAGATCGCGAAGCAATGCCGCGATCGGCCGATCGCTCTTCAATGCATCGCGGCGATGATCCATGATGTCGCCGTGAGCATCCCACGGCTGGCCCGCTCCGTAATACAACTGGACCATGCGAACACCGCGTTCCACCATGCGCCGCGCGATCAGGCAGCCATCGGCAAATTCGCCGCTTCCATAATCTTTTCGCGTCGACTCACTTTCGCGGCTGATGTCGAATGCTTCCTGACCTTCCGATTGCATCCGGTACGCGATTTCCAGCGACTGAATCCGTGACTCCAGCTGCGAATCCTGTGCGCGTTGTTGCAAATGTTGCTGATTCATTTGCTGCATCAAGTCCAGCAGCCGGCGCTGCGACGTACTGCTCAGCGATGAGTTATTCAGGTGTCCAATCACGCGCGCCGGATCGATGCTGGAATTGTTGACATGCGTTCCCTGAAAAATTCCGGGGAGGAAACTGTTCGACCATAATGCCGGCCCAACAACCGGCTTGCCTGGACACAACACAACGTACCCGGGCAGATTTTGATTCTCAGTACCAAGTCCATATGTCAGCCATGATCCGAGACTGGGGCGTATCGGTTGCTGGCTGCCCGAATTCATCATGAAAAGGCCAGGCTCATGGTTTGGCGTACTTGTGTGCATCGAACGCACGACGCAGATGTCATCAATCCATTCACCGACATGCGGATACAACTCGCTGACCTCGATGCCACTCTCACCGTATTTCCTGAACTTGAATGGCGACGGCATGTAATTGCCACCTGGCCCCGGTTTGCCTTCCTGTGTTTTCAGCTCCGGCTTTGGATCGAATGTATCGACGTGCGATGGTCCGCCATTCATAAACAAAAAGATGACATGCTTTGCTCGCGCGGGGAAGTGCGAAGACTTTGGCAGCAGCGGATTATCCGCAGTGATTGATGATTGCTGCTCGGCCGCGCAAATACCTGCGAGTCCGACCATACCAAAACCCGCTGCCGTGCGAGTGAGTATGTCGCGGCGCGAAAAAGTTGGAAGAAAGGATTGAATGTTCATGACGATGCCTGTTTTGATAATCGAAATCTGTAACTTGTTCGCCGGACCACGGGAAGCGCTGTTCCGGTCGGAGCCATGCTCGCCGAAACGGTGCCTGGTCCGGCCCAAGATCACTTGAATTCAATCCAAGTATGCAAATTCATTCGTGCCCAGCAATGCAAGGCAGTACTGCTCCATCGGAGACAACGTATCTCCACCAACCGCGGCTGATTCTCCCAGAAATTTTACCGCAGTCACGCGTTCATCAGCCGTCGGTTTTCGTCCAAACAGCAAACCAAACGCACGATCAATACGCGCCTCATCCGTCGCCGCATCCATCTGTAACCGAGCCGCGAATGCTCGCGACTGAGACACCATGAAATCGCTGTTCAAGACGAACAACTGCTGCAATGGAACCGTCGTCACCGTACGCTCACCGGCCGTGATATTCGGGTCAGGAAAATCAAACAGTCTTAGCAGATCATTCAGCCGATGCCGACTGATGTAACCGTACA
>JAYVNW010000910.1:0-2612 GCA_043758225.1 Candidatus Kuenenia sp.
ATCATCCGATGGTGTTGAGCTAAAGAGAATCGGCCCGGCAAAGAAGGCGGAGGAAGGAACAGACGGCGTCCAAAAGCCACGCAAGGTGACTCGCATTAAGCCACCTGCTGACGCACTGTCGCTTCAGGATCGTCTGTTTTATTTGCTGCAGCCGCCGCTCGAATCCTGGCTGGCTGAGCAGGAGCTTATCATGCCGTTTGAGCCCTTCGGCTATCAGTACGAAGGAATTGCGTGGCTGTTCTCCAGCCATTCCGCGCTGCTTGCCGATGAAATGGGTCTCGGCAAAACGATGCAGACAATCACCGCAATTCGTCTATTGCTGCGCAGCGGACAGGCGCGGCGGATTGTACTGATCTGCCCGAAACCGTTGATTCCGAATTGGCAGCGAGAATTCAAAACATGGGCGGAAGAACTGCCAGTGGTCACTGTGGAAGGCAACGGCCAGCGGCGGCGAATGCTTTGGACAATGCCTGGCATCCCGATATTGATCGCCAACTACGAATCCATGACGCGCGACATCGCCGACATTCCGGAAGACGAACAGCCGAAATTCGATTTACTTGTTCTGGACGAGGCTCAGCGCATCAAAAATCGTGATTCACGCACAGCGGAAACCGCGCGTTCCATCAAGCGACGACGAAGCTGGGCTTTGACGGGCACGCCGATTGAAAACCGCCCGGAAGAACTTGGTGCGTTGTTTGAATTCATGGAGGTCATACCGAAAGGCGGCTGTCCCGATCTGCGACAACTTCAGAAGCTCGCCAGGAAATACATTCTGCGGCGCACCAAAGACCTGGTGATGAAAGACATGCCTCCCCGCATTGATCGTGATGCGGAACTGGAACTTACTGACGCCCAGGAATATGCCTATCGCACAGCCGAAAAAGAAGGCATCATCCAATTGAACGAGCTGGGTGATACGATCACCGTTCAGCATGTTTTTGAACTTGTCCTGCGACTCAAGCAGATTACAAACTACGATCCCTTCACTGGTGAAAGTGCCAAGCTGGAACGATTGCTCGCCGACATGGAAGAAATCGGAGCGAGCGGCGGGAAGGCCATTCTATTCAGCCAATGGACGAAGACGATTGACTGGCTGGCTCCAAAGCTAAAAGAATTCAATCCGCTGATTTATCACGGCGGTGTTCCTTCAAAGCAGCGTGAACCGATCCTTGCAAAATTCAAAGAGGACCCGAACGCCCACATCCTGTTGATGAGCTACGGCACCGGTGCCGTGGGCCTGAACTTGCAATTCGCGGGCTACGTATTCCTGTTCGATCGCTGGTGGAATCCAGCGATCGAAGATCAGGCCATCAACCGAGCGCATCGCATTGGCGTGAAGAATCCAGTCATCGTGACTCGATTCATCTCGAAGAATACGATTGAAGAACGCATTGACCGAGTCCTCAGCGAAAAACGAGCACTCTTCGCAGCGATCCTTGGTGACGGAGACAACAACAATGTATCGTTGGGCCTGAATGCGACGGAGATCTTCGGATTGTTTGATCTGAAAGCAAGGCATAAAGGTGGTTCAAAATCGATCGGACCAAAGCCGGTTGAACCACAAACAGATGCAGCATAGTTTAAGTCACTGCATAGGAAGTCAATTTGACAATCGTCACACGAAATATAAGCGATTTTAGAAATGCGGGCGTGCGACTGATTGATCCATTCGAAACATAGTAGCTGCTCAGATTTCTCAGCGACGTTTTTCGAACGTACTACTTGCTGCCCTGAAGCACATCCGCAGATGACAGCTCCAGCAGCACCCGAAACGCACCTTGAGTCGGCATATTGAGCGGACTCATCAGTCGCGATGAACTGGCAGTTTCCTCAACCGCACTGAAAATGTTACCACCGCGAATTGGACCAGCTCCGCTGTGGCCGGAGAATTCAGCAGCGGGAACAAGGCATCGTTCGAATTCATTGCCGTGCATGTCGTAGAGTCCCCAGGCATTCGGTTTCAGCATACGAGTCGGATGAACATCCTTGTCGGCATTGGTTTCGAACCACGCATATTCAGACAATTGCTGAGGATCATCGCCGAACGACCAGCGGCCTCGGCGACCGCACCGGCAGGCGTATTCCCATTCCTGTTCGCTGGGTAGACGAATCGTGCGTTGAGTTTCACGCGACATCCAGTCACAAAAAGCGATCATGTCCGAATAAGCCAGGCTTGTCGCGGGGTGTTTTTCCGAGACGAATTGAGCGCCCAGATTGTTCCAGTGAAATGACGGCGATTGAATCCAGCGCTTAGCATCCTGTGACGCTGGATCTTGCCCCCAGCCGCCAGCGTTATTCGTTTCTGCGACAGTCTTAAACTGTTGCGATTCAACGAACGCCGCAAATTGTCCAACCGTGACTTCCGTTTGAGACAAATAGAATCCGGTATCGATGCGAGTTGCCACGGCACTGTCGCTGTAAAGAAATTCGCCCGCCGGAATAAGCGTGAAATCAATGCCGCCGACGTTGATGTTTTCGTCAAGCTTCAGACTGATGGCCCAGTCAGTTCGGTAGGCTTGAACTTCGGCAGCGGAAAGTTCTGTCAGTGTCGTGATCGGCAGCGCGGAACCGCTGGTCGCAGATTTTTGCGAGTCGCCATGGTTCACCGG
>JAYVNW010000911.1:0-3366 GCA_043758225.1 Candidatus Kuenenia sp.
AGGCTATGTCAGTGAAGACAGACGGGCCGGAAGCCATGATCACAACATTGAGTGGCGGCAATCAGCAAAAGTGTATCATCGGTCGCTGCATGCTGACGAATCCGAAAGTCTTACTGCTCGATGATCCAACTCGCGGGGTCGATATTGGTGCGAAGGCAGAACTGTATCTGTTGATGGAACGACTTGCGTCCGAAGGCATGGCGATCATCGTGACGTCGAGCGAACTGCCAGAACTCTTGACCGTCAGCGATCGCATCCTGGTTCTAAGTGAAGGTGTGTTGACCGGCGAATTCAGCCGATCCGAAGCAACAGAGCAACGTATCATGGAAGCTGCCACCAAGGCCCAGAATTAAAGATGCTCGTTCATCTTCTTCGTTGCCTGGGCGTATATTTACAATCTTGATACGACTCACAATTTAATTCTTTGCGCCGCTGATATCGAGCTATCAACCGGAGTGCGTTAGGACCCGGATTTGCAAGGAGTGCAAACCGAGCCAGTCGCTAATTCGTTCCGGCTAGTCCGGCAGACGTTCCGGCTAGTCGATGATATTTAAGAGTATGATTGAGCGTTACGCGGAAATCGCCGCGAGCCTCGAAGCAGAAATCCAAGAGGCAAAAATACACGATCTATAAATTCTCTGTGAATTTTCGGATTGGATGTGGAATTTCGCTCGAGCGGTCGCCATTGTGGCACTTGAAAGACGCGGTTATAGTTTGGGTCTCACCGGTCCTTGTTCATGGACCAGTTCTCAAATCATTCCGGCCTACCCCGAATCCTGCCGAATCATCATCCATGTCGCATAGCCAACTTTTTCATCAAGACCAGCAATTCATGCGTCTGGTCCGTCGCGAAACCGACGTTGATCTCGTTACAGCCGCACTTGAAATTGCTCGCGACGGCCAAACGGATCTATCGTTTGAACCTACTCGACGACTTTTGCAACGTTCGATCGCCCGGTTGACGCACCCAGTCACGCAGGCGGGCTCTGATCTTGAAGAGTTAAAATTGCTTATTCGCCACATGACCGAAGAACTGAATCTTCGAGGCGATGAAGACTGCTTTTCGGAACCGGATACTAGTTATCTGAATCGAGTTCTTGAAACTGGCCGCGGGATTCCGATTTCTTTATCGCTGGTTTATCTAAAAGTCGCAAACGAATTAGGTATCGCGCTGGAACCAATCGCGGCTCCGTCACATTTCCTGACACGGCTTCAGACTGATTCAGGAAATCTGTATGTCGATGCGTTCGACAATGGTCGCATCATGGACGAAGCAGAATGCCTCGAATGGCTGCACGGTATTACCGAACTGCCGGTCGCTGAAATTCGCAGATCATTTAAACCAGTGGATGAACGGACGATCATGATTCGCATGCTCAACAATCTCAAGACATTGTTCGGCAATCGCGAAATGTGGGTCTCCGCATGGCGAGTACAGTGCCGCCTTTCAATGCTGATTCCCGGCTCCTACCGCGAACGCCGAGATCATGCAATCCTGACTCTGCGAGCCGGACGTCCAGGCGAAGCTATGGACCTGCTGAACAGTTGTCTGGACGTGTGCCCTGCTGACGAACGACCGGTCTTGTCTCAGCATTTGACGCAGGCGAAACGCGAAGTGCCGAAATGCAATTGACTGATGTCAGAGATCAGATCCCCATTGCCGCAAGCCCGTCGGCCAAGCGTTCGACCAGTCCACCAATGATCGGGTGGCGTACCTCGAATTCGATGATGGCATCCTTAATCTGCTGAGAAAGCGTTGCTGCAGCATTGGCGTCCGGCGATGAAGTGGCGTCAATTGATGCACCGGATGCCAGCTTCTTTTGAATCTCATGCGTCATCGACTGCAGGGATTTTCTGTGATCAGGATGAATTGATTCAGCATTTTCCAGCTCCTCATCCAGTGACTTAAGGATCGCAAGCATTTCTTCCGGATTCATGACGTCTCTCCCTGCATTAAATAGTCGACCTGCTTCCAGACAACCGGAAGACAATGGCCAATCAGCCTGATACTCTACCAGCTTCTGCTAATCGATGCTTCCGATCCTTGAATTTCGGTGATCGTTCAGAAGTATCAGCCTTAGGTCGATTTCTCTGAATTGGACTACCCGAAGACGTTGCATGTAGATAGGTATTCTTTAAGCATCGAGTACTTGCAGAAGACACTGTTCGGTGCAGGTTTCGGAGACACCAGCCTACGGTTCCTGAAGTTTCACAAATCACACTGTTTTGATGAGCCCAATATGATCACGTTTCCGATGTCCACAGGTGCCGCGCTGCCAGCCGTAGGATTTGGATTCTGGAAAGTCGAAAAGACAAACGCTGCGGAAGTTACCAAACAAGCAATCAGCGTCGGGTACAGACATCTCGATTGTGCATGCGACTATGGTAATGAAGAGGGAGTCGGACACGGGATCGCTCAGGCAATTGAATCAGGACTTTGCCAGCGCGAAGTTCTGTGGGTAACTTCGAAGTTGTGGAACACTTATCATTCGCCCGAACATGTGCGAATGGCTTGTGAGAAGTCCTTGAAAGATCTTGGGCTCAAGCAACTGGATCTGTACTTGATCCACTTTCCAATTGCTCAGAAATATGTACCCTTTGATATCCACTATCCACCTGGTTGGTTCTCTGATCCAGCGGCAACAACTCCTCGCATGGAAGAAGTTCGCGTCCCGATCAGCCAAACATGGCAGGCCATGGAAAAACTAGTTGATGAGGGTCTGGTAAAACACATCGGTATTTGCAATTTTGGAACAAGCCTGCTGCGAGACCTGTTGTCGTATGCTCGTATTCGCCCTTCCGTCTTGCAGGTCGAATCGCATCCGTTTCTGGTACAGGCCAAACTTCTGCGATACTGCCAGCAGGAGAATATTGTTTTCACGGCATTTTCGCCGCTTGGTGCTGCCAGTTACTATAGTCTTGGCATGGCAGCTCCGTCAGAATCATTGCTGGATCACTCGATCGTCCAAGCCATCGCATTGGACAAACATCGCTCCGCCGCACAGGTTCTGCTGCGGTGGGGTGTGCAGCGAGGAACCTCCGTCATTCCCAAAACATCCAGCGTCGCACGAATGAAGGAGAATCTGCAGCTGTTTGATTTCGAACTTTCAGCAGATGAAATGCAGTCCATCTCTGATCTGGATCGCCAGCGACGATTTAACGATCCGGGTGTATTCTGTGAGTCAGCATTCAATACTTTCTGTCCGATTTATGAGTGAGCGGCATGTCTGACCCACAACAACCAGAAGACAACCCGTACCTCACGACTCAGGTTGCGGACGTCGCCCAGACAGTCGGTGATCGAAAAACACCGGGCCCCGTTGCTATCATCTTTGCCATTTTACTGGGAGCAGCAACAGCTGTCGT
>JAYVNW010000912.1:0-1847 GCA_043758225.1 Candidatus Kuenenia sp.
GTTCCGCGCCGCACGCCGACGGTTGGCTGAGTCATCCTGAGGACGATCGTTTTCTGGTGAAGCCATGATCCTGCCTTTCAGTCAAAGTAATCGTATGGAGCATCCCGTGACGCTCCCCGAAAGACAGATTGGCCAGCCACCATTGCCAAACGCTACAACTTCCCGCTACGATAAACTGGTAAAGTACCCCGCCGCGACAGCGGCTTACTTGAACACTCTGATTGAACTCATTTCAATCGCAAAGATTTTGACAACGCTATGCCCGTCCAGTGGCATTGGGTATGTAGATTTTGAAAGGCAAATGGTATCTGCTATGGATGATAAGACCAATGAGGAACAAAGCAAGGATGCGAATTCGAACGACAATGCAGCGACAGGCGAAGAGGCTGCGAAAGCATTGAAGTTTGCAACGTTCGGTGGCGGTTGCTTCTGGTGTACCGAAGCCGTCTTCCTGAAGCTGAAAGGCGTCGAAAAAGTCGTCAGTGGCTATGCCGGAGGCAAAGTAAAGAACCCAACATACGAACAGATTTGCACGGGACTCACGGGTCACGCTGAAGTAATTCGCATTGAATACAACCCGGAGGAAATTAAGTTCGAAGTGCTGTTGGACGTTTTCTTTCACACACATGATCCCACGACCAAAAATCGTCAGGGCGCGGATGTCGGGACACAGTATCGATCAGCGGTATTCTACAGTGATGAAGCCGAAAAAGAGATGACGAAGAAAGTCATTGCCGAACTGGACAAGTCCGGTGACTTTGACGATCCGATCGTGACTACGCTGGAGGAAATGAAAACGTTTTACCCAGCGGAGGATTATCATCAGAACTATTTCGCTCAAAACCCCGGCAATCCGTACTGCCGTGCCGTCGTTGGCCCGAAGGTGGCGAAGTTTATGAAGAGGTATAAGGAAATGGCCAAGAAAGACGAATAGTCGCTATTTCCATATCAAGGTGATTGGAACTGTCACCATTTCCGTGGCGTCGTTGTCCGTGGCGTTCAGCGTCAATACCGCTTGTTCGGCACGCAACATCGGGAGTTCGCCAACTGATAACGTGACGTTAACGGTCTGACGTTCCGGAACAACTCCAGGAATGGAGTCATGTTCTGCCACGATGCCGGCGGGGAACATGTCGCAGTGCGTCACCTTCCAACGACTCGGGATATCAAACGCAATCACCATGCCGCTGGAACCAGCAACATCAGCGGTATTGATCACCACTCGACCGAGTTCAGGTGAGACACGAACTGAATCGGACGACTCGCGTTTATTGTCGCCGACCATGACCGGAATCTGGATGACAGGAAACAGCTCATCATCCGTCGCAACATTGATCAAACCCCGGTGTCGTCCCAAAGGTGGATCCTCTCGAAAGTGCACCGATAAGGCCGTGCGACTCGCGCCGTCTCTTGCGAACTGTCCCGCCAACTGCGCGGTGAATAGTGATGACGAACCGGTGACGCTGGTGACGTGGAACGGGTGCTCAAGAGAATCCGGTCGAAAATCTGAAATCGTGACGATATGTTCCTGGCCAGCCTTTACGGCCCCCATCACCATCAGAACACGAGGTTCGACGATCAGCGATTTTTCTGGCAACACGGCCTTCACCGTCAGTGTTATTTCGCGCGGTTTTGGGTCCGCGTAGTAGACCGTGACGGTGTACTCCCGTGACCCTGACGGCTCGTTGTTAAGTCGAATGGGCAATGTAAGCTTTTCGACTGCACCGGGTTGCACTTCTGTGGTACTGATACTTGGTGCGAGACAGCCACAGCTTGCCCGCAGGTCCGTAATCCTGACTTTTGCAGTACTGTTGTTACGAAGGTAGAAAATTGGCGTCAGCAGTGGC
>JAYVNW010000913.1:0-7793 GCA_043758225.1 Candidatus Kuenenia sp.
AGATGACGAAGATGACGAGACGAAGAAAAAAGATGTATCTCACGCTGGTTACGCAACGCCTGATTTCGCGATGCCTCTCGGCAAGCTGGACGAAAAATACACACTCGCCAGCCTAATTACTTTCCTGCAGGATCCGCATGCCGTGCGTCCGTCGGGTCGCATGCCTGCCTTGAACCTCAAGCCGGAAGAAGCTCGTGACATTGCCAGCTATTTGCTGAAGCACGTCAAAGTCAAAGCCAACATTCATTTTGACTACTACGAAGGCGACTGGCAGAAGGTGCCCGACTTTTCTCAACTCACACCCAAAGATTCCGGTGAAACGACCGACTTCTCCATGAGCGTGTCGCCGAGGGACGAAATGTTTGGACTCCGTTTTACCGGCTATGTGCAGATTCCAACGGAAGGCGAATTTCAGTGCTTCCTGAGTTCCGACGACGGTGCCAAGCTACTGATCGACGGTGAACTCGTTGTCGATAACGATGGCGTGCATCCGGGCGGATTTCGCGATGGCCGCATGACCCTGACAACTGGTGCCCATGAAGTTGTCGTCGAATACTTTGAATATCACGGAGGCGAAGAACTGGAAGTCGAAATCCAAGGCAAAAAGCTGCCACGGCAGCCGCTCGCAGGATTAGTGACGCTGGAACGAGACGCCACAGAGGCACCAGCGGATGAGGCGAAAGTTGTAGCAGACGAGTTTATCGAACAGGGTCGCAAATCATATGCTGCACTCGGATGTGCTGCCTGCCATCTGTTCGGCGACGGCGACAAACGAATTGTATGGACTGGCAAGGCTCCGCAATTTCCGGACATGAAAACGACGGGCGGCTGTCTCGCGGAACAGCCAGCCGCCAACGTCCCGCATTTTGCCTTCAGCCCACGCCAGCGAGATGACATCACTGCAGCGATTCTGGCATCACGAGGGCCGAATGCCACATTGAATGCTGCTGATGCGAAGACAGAAATCACGCAAGTCATGCTCACCATGAATTGCTACGCCTGTCATGCACGCGGAACAATCGGCGGCGTTTCGGAACCAATGACGCACGTCTTCACCGGCACGATTCCAGAGATGGGTGACGAAGGCCGAATCCCACCAGCGCTTGACGGTGCTGGAGATAAGTTGAATGAATCATGGCTCAAAATAATCCTGAAAGAAGGTGCGAAAGATCGGCCCTACATGAAGACACGCATGCCGAAGTTCGGCGATGCAGCAGCGGATGCACTCGTGCCGCGACTGATCGCCAGTGACCTTCAGGCATCTGTGGCCTCAATCGCAATGCCCGAAGCCGATCATCGAATCAAAGCGTACGCTCGCTTGATGGTTGGCGATCAGGCATTGTCCTGCATCAAGTGTCATACGTTCGAAAAATTTGCTGCGACCGGAATCCAGTCGCTCGACATGACCACGATGACGCGACGTTTGAGGCATGATTGGTTCCATCGATATTTGCTTGATCCGCAGAAGTATCGTCCGGGAACTCGTATGCCGGCGGCATGGCCGAATGGTCGATCTGTTGTCCCTGATATTTTGCAAGGTGATCCCGCCATTCAGATCGAGGCGATCTGGCAGTACTTGCTAGACGGCAACCAAGCGAAGATTCCATCCGGCCTGATGAAGGAAGCGATTGAGCTGATTCCTGCTGATCGTCCCATTATCTATCGCAACTTTCTTGAAGGCCTATCGCCACGCGGCATTGCCGTGGGGTTCAAAGAGAAAGTTCACTTTGCATGGGACGCCGAACAGATGACGCCACGCCTGATATGGCACGGTGCGTTTATTGATGCGTCGAAGCACTGGGAAGGGCGTGGTCCTGGTAATCAAACGCCGCTGGGCGACCACGTGATGACGCTGCCTTCCGGTCCTCCGATGGCTACCTTGGTGTCGCTCGACGAAAAATGGCCGGACAAGGGGCCTCGTGAGAACGGATTTCATTTTAAGGGATATACGCTCGATCCAGGCGGCGTGCCTGGTTTCAGGTATCAGTGGAATGAACTTAGCATTACGGATTCGATCATGCCTTTTGTAGCGAGTCCCGACAACGGCTTGCAGCGAACTCTGATTGTCAAATCGACCGGCCGCATTGAGAACGTCTATCTGCGAATCGCGGTGGATCAAAAGATTGATGTCGTCGATGGCGTGTTTGCTGTCAACGGCATGAAATTAAAATTCGATGGCGTCGAACCGATCGTCAGAACGACCGATGGACGACAGGAATTGCTCGTGCCGTTGCAAGCGAATGCAGAAGGCCAGGCGACGGTTCGTTATACGATTGTTTGGTAACTCTGAAAGCTCATCCATGCAAATCAAAAAAATTATCGCCGCCTTATTGCTTATGGCGATTTCAACTTCCTGCGTCATCGCTCAAGACGCTGCCGCACCCAAGGAAGACGACTTCTATCCGCTCACAAAATTCCAAATCCCCAAGGGCATCGTGCTGGAGGCTGGCGCGATTGAACCGTTGCCTGATGGCACTCTGGCCATTGCTACTCGCCGAGGCGACATTTACCGCGTATCAAACGCATGGGGCGACAACCCGGAAACCGCGAAGTTCGAACTCTACGCCCAGGGAATGCACGAAATCCTTGGCCTGAGCTACAAAGACGGCTGGCTCTACGCCACACAGCGCTGTGAGGTGACTCGACTTCGCGACATCGACAATGACGGCAAGGTCGACGATTTTGAAACCTTCAACGATAGCTGGAGCATTAACGGCGATTATCACGAGTACGCCTTTGGTTCGCCGTTCGATAAGGACGGCAACATGTGGGTGACGCTATGCCTCACTGGTTCCTTCGGAAGCGATTGCCCTTGGCGCGGATGGGCCGTGCGAATCGATCAGAGTGGCAAAATGATTCCGACCTGCAGTGGTGTACGATCACCAGGCGGCATTGGCTTCAATGCTGAAGGCGACGTCTTCTACACCGACAATCAGGGACCATGGAACGGCACATGCAGTATGAAATGGCTGCGGCCCGGATCGTTTCAAGGCCATCCTGGTGGCAATCGCTGGTTTTCACTCACGGACGGCGGCAAGGATTCGGCTCCCACAGAACCGGTCAGCGGCAGTCGCATCATGACCGAAGCCGATAAAATTCCGGAATACGAGCCGCCAGTAATTCTGTTCCCGTACCAGAAGATGGGACAGAGCGCAAGCGGCATTGCATGTGATGTGTCTCAAGGAAAATTTGGCCCCTTTGAGAACCAAATGTTCGTTGGAGATGTCACTCACAGCACGGTCATGCGTTGCTTTGTCGAAAAAGTCAACGGCCACTATCAAGGTGCATGTTTTCCGTTTCGAGAAGGTATCGGCTCCGGCACATTAGCACTGCGAATGACGGAAGACGGAACGATGTTTGTCGGCGGCACGAATCGCGGCTGGGGCTCGCGCGGAACCAAGCCATTTTCACTGGAACGTCTGCGATGGACCGGCAAAGTGCCGTTTGAAATCCAGGAAATGCGAGCAAAATCGGATGGGTTCGAATTGGTCTTTACAGAACCCGTCGATCCGGAGATCGCTCGCAAGCCGGAAACTTGGATGATGGAAACGTATTGTTACATCTTTCAGTCTTCCTACGGCAGCCCGGAAGTTGACCACACAAAACCAGTTATCAGCCAGATCGATGTTGCGGCTGACGGTCGATCTGTTCGGTTGAAAGTCGATGGGCTGCAGCGCGGGCATGTGCATGAACTTCACGCCGATGCGTTGCGATCAGCCAGCAGAGTGCCATTGCTGCATCCGGTAGCCTATTACACGTTGAACTATATTCCGTAACTCACGCAGGACGGCCTTCTCAGCCCGTCCTTAAAAACCTCTTTGGCAACGATTGCATAGATAGGAAGATCGAAAGTTGAATAAAGAACTCATTGCGTTGAGTGTGATTTTCTTCTTCCTGTTTGTCATCGCATTGGAACTCCACACTGGGATCGCGGTTCGCGGCTGGCTAGGCAATTTCGGGCCAGTAGAACGCAATAACAATCCAGGACCTTACTGGATCGCGATTGCAATGCATGTCTTGCTATGGATTGGATTGCTTCTGCTGATTTGGTTTCAAGCTTAGAACAAGTTGCGTCGCACGTACAAAGGACCTTTTAACAATGGGACTCCTCGCCGGAACAGTATTTGATCGGCCGCCGCATTGTGATCGCTGCGAGAAGCTCGAATCCGAATGTACCTGTCCGCCTCTGGAACCTGTTCGCATTTCGCCAGGCAAACAGACTGCAAAAATTGCAGTCGAAAAACGCAAACACGGCCGTATGATGACTGTAATTCGCGGATTAGCTCCGGACGACACAGATTTGCCAGCACTGCTAAAGCGACTGAAAAATTGCTGCGGTGCGGGCGGAACGGTCACAGACGATGGCTTGGAACTTCAGGGGACTCATGCAGATCGTGTACGTGCGGAATTGCAGACAATCGGGTATAAAGTGAAAGGCTGAATGCGATTTGTAGGACGGGTCTCCAGACACGTCCTGACACTTCGGATCAGGACGGGAGGGATTTGCAATGAAAACAATTAATCTGCTGATCGCTGCATTGTGTCTGGGCTCGACGGCATTTGCCGCAGACGAATCGGAAGACACTCAAAGCACCACAATTGTCGTTGACAAGAGTCGATACGAAAATAATCCGGACCACGACCCCAACGGAATTGGCAAATTCTACATGGGTCGAGAGATCGCTCATGTCATGGGATTCGGGCCGGGCGGGCAGGGGGCTGACTGGCTGGAAAGGTCCAGCCGCGAAGAAGAAGAACGCTTAGTGCTGCTGGTGAAATCACTTCACCTGAAGCCCGGTGACGTTGTCGCCGACATTGGCGCTGGTAGTGGAGTTATTTCGCTGCGCATGTCGGAACAAGTCCTTCCCGAAGGAAAAGTCATGGCGGTCGATGTGCAGGATGAAATGCTGGAACGCCTGAAAGATAACTGTAAACGCTTTGGAATTATGAATATCGAACCAGTCAAAGGAACTCAATACAAAACGGGATTAAAGCCAGCCAGTGTTGATCTTTCGATCATGGTAGACGTCTACCATGAGTTCGAATTTCCGTACGAGATGATGTCTGATATCGCGAAGTCAATGAAGCCCGGTGGCAGAGTGGTACTTGTCGAGTACCGCAAAGAAGACCCGACAGTACCGATCAAAGAAATTCACAAGATGTCACAAGTGCAGGCAAAAAAAGAAGTTGAACAGGCGGAGTTTGGCCTCAAGTGGACTGAGACAATTAATGTTCTCCCTCGGCAGCACATTCTGATCTTCACAAAGCAGCAGGAATAGATCATGGATCGCACGACTGTTCGCGGCATTGCCTTCTGGACTACCGTTGTCTCCAGCCTCATGACATTGATGATCAGCGCACTTTATGCAGTTATTCCGTTCGTATCATCTGTGAACGGTCCCTTAAACATCTATCAGGCACTTTCCGTAGTCAATCTCTTTGTTCATGGACTGAACACGAGCTCTCTGATGTTGTTTCTTGGCATGGTTCACTACGACCTTGTGACTGCACAGCGACTGTCTGAATATGCTCGTGACTATTTGATTCGCGACTTTACTCAGTCGCCACAGGAAAACAGACCGAATCATGGTTGAGAACCTACCGTATGAAACCGTTCGTCACAAAGCATTGACAATCGATGGTTACTCCCGCGCGGCGGTGCAGAGTTATTGGCGAATCCATGAACTCAAATTGGGGTTTGAACTCGGAGCCAGCCCCTGGGCCTTTATGGGAACTCAGTACTTTCTGGTGACTCATGCGCATCTGGATCACCTGGCCGCGCTGCCAGTGTACGTCGCACGCCGTCGCATGATGAAAATGGAACCCCCGACGATTTATCTTCCCGAGGAAGTCGTCGATGCAGTCTGGCATATGTTGAAAGCGTGGCAAAGACTCGATCGTGGTCGCATGAATTGCGAGCTCGTCGGTGTAAAAGAAGGCGATATACTCACGCTTTCGCGTGAACATCGCGTTGCAGTTTATTCCACGACGCATACCGTGCCTTCCGTCGGTTATGTCGTGTATGACGTGCGGAAGAAACTGAAGCCTGAGTTCCATGGTCTCAAGGGCGATCAAATCCGCGATCTAAAATTCGAGGGCATCGAGGTCGCCGCTGAATTCCTTACGCCAATACTTGCTTTCACTGGCGATACGTCACCCGTTGGTCTCGATGCCCATCCGGATAACTTCACATCGGAAGTGTTGATCACCGAAATGACATTCTTCCGTCCCGAACATCGCAAAGAGAAGATTCATAAATTCGGCCACATGCATCTGGACGATATTCTGGAACGCGCAGATAAGTTTCAGAATCAGCTGATCATTCTAGCCCATCTGAGTACCCGCACACATGACGCCGAAGCCAAGCGTCGTCTTGATCAACAGTTACCGACATCACTAAGAAGTCGCGTGCTGCTGTGGAAACAGGGCGATCATCCGCAGTATGTGCCACAGCAAGAGTGACGGCGCAGCAAAAAACCTCTCCCAGCGGTCATGAGCAAACGTGGCTGACACCCATGGTTCAGAAAAAAGGTGGGCACCCGACGCCCGGGTCATGTGATCCGAGACATAGTCGGCGTGACAGTCGGCCGGGAGCAGACCGGGTTCCCTATTGGGTTTATCTGAGGGGTCAACTTTTTTTGCTGCAAGACAAAGCTGGCAGAGGTAATGCACATCAAGTGCAAGGACACGATACGCCCGGTTCCGATTTGAGGCAAGCGCAAGTCGTGAGTACTTGGCAGGAAATTCCTCCTGAGTATTAGTCGGAATCGTCGTTCTCAACAATGTCAACCAGTAATAAATCCCGGCACGGTTCACGTTCGATGGAACACAACCGCCGCTACAGTCTGAAATAGGGAAATACTGTTCCCGCAAATGGAACTCGAACATCACTTGACAGTATCGACTCAGGGGGTAATGATCGGGGGCATCCCGGAACGGGAAATTTGAGGTAAAACGGACAGCAATTCGCATTTTTACAACTTATTGAAGTAGAGTTGCATCCGCAGAACATTGGCTCAAGAATTCGTA
This sequence comes from Candidatus Kuenenia sp., assembly GCA_043758225.1. Lineage (GTDB taxonomy): Bacteria > Planctomycetota > Planctomycetia > Planctomycetales > Planctomycetaceae > SXXK01. Next base: position 7,030 of record JAYVNW010000913.1, read on the forward strand.
TTCTTATGGTGGATCAGAAAATTGTTTCGATGAATTCGTCGAAACTGCATAGATGTTAAGAAGGGCTGACCATGTCAAAGTCCGATCGTCGGATTGATATCGAAGAAATTAGTGGCGTGACCGTTGCGCGTCTTCTAGAGAAGAAGATTCTGGACGAAGCCAATATCGATGCGCTCGGCCAGGAATTGTTTGCCTTGGTTGATAAAGACGGCCGAAAGAAAATCATCCTGGATTTCACACTGGTAGAATATCTTTCAAGTGCGGCCCTGGGAAAGCTCATCACGATGCACAAAAAGACCAGCACCGCTGGTGGTAAACTGGCATTATGCAGCATCCAGAAAGATATTCTGGACGTCTTCAAAATCACGCAGCTCAACAAGGTTCTGACTCTGTGTACCGATCTTGACGACGCGATCAAAAAGATCGGCTAGATTATTTCAAACTCGCATCGTCAGAATCAGTCCTGTGCGAACAAGGTGGTTGGGGCTGGACCGCGCGTTCTGTAGATGAACTTTCATCCAGCGATCCAAAGATCCTACGGGTTGATGGTGCCGCTTGTTTTGACCGTCAGGTTTTGGATGCGCAATGAATTAGCCTTTGGAAGGAGAGCCGACCCCGGATTCACTTTTCCCTGGTTTAGCATTCGAACACTTGTTATTCTTCTGGTTCCGCCATTTCGCGGCGGAATGCTGACAACAGTTGACAACCGGTTCACCCCGCCGTTCTCGTGGCTGGATTTTTTGCGATGCACAGCAGTCTAGGAC
>JAYVNW010000914.1:0-2075 GCA_043758225.1 Candidatus Kuenenia sp.
GTCGGTTGCGTGGTTGCTGGTCGGCTTCGGCAGTGGCTGTACATCTGAAACGAGTTCCCCGGATATATCAACAGCAAAAAAACGGAACGCATTGAATGACGTCAGCGGGGCTGACGCACCGGTCATTGCAAAAGTGGCAATGGTCGCTGCCTTTGCCGATGTTACAGAGCGTTCAACCATTCGCTTCACGTATCGGAATGGTCATGAGGCCGGTAATTTTGCCATCCTGGAATCACTCGGGGGTGGAGTCGGAATGACCGATTACGACAATGACGGAGACGTTGATTTGTTTGTCCCCGGAGGTGGTGAGTACACGACTAATGAAGAGATTGTCGGACTGTCACCCGGGCTTTTTCGCAACGAGGGTGGGTGGAAATTTTCTGCCAGAGCCGGTGAGGCGAGGATCGAATCGGCTCCATGGTACAGTCATGGTGCCGCAGTTGGAGATTTTGATAATGATGGATTCAGCGATGTTCTCATTACGGGTTACGGCGGACTGTTATTGTTTCAAAATCAGGGTGACGGCACGTATCGGCAGGTGGCCCAAGAAGCCGGATTGACAGATTCCCTGTGGAGCAGCAGCGCTGCATGGGGCGATGTAAATGGCGATGGGAATCCGGATCTTTATGTGGCACATTACGTCGACTGGTCACTGAACAACAATCCGATTTGCCCAGGTCCCGAACCCAGTCGGCGCGAAGTATGTCCGCCACGGCGATTTGAACCGTTGCCGGATATTTTCTACGAGAGCAACGGGGATGGCTCGTTCTCTGATGTCAGTGCTACCATTCCGCTGCGGAATGATGGAAAGGGACTGGGAGTTTTAATGGCCGATGTGGACCTGGATGGTCATCTCGATATCTATGTGGCAAACGACACCGTGTCGAACTTCCTTTACCGAAACACAGGCGATGGCCATCTGGAAGACGCTTCGATTCGAAGTGGAACAAGTCTGAGTGATGCCGGCACGCCTGACGGCAGCATGGGTGTGGATGTGGGAGATTATAATCTTGATGGACAACCCGATCTCTGGGTCTCAAACTACGAACGCGAAAGTTTTGCCCTGTACCGCAACGACGGCAACTTTTTTTTCCAGCACGTCAGCCGATCGACTCAAGTGACTGCGGTGGGAGGACTCGCGGTTGGCTGGGGCACCGTCTTCATCGATTTCGATCGTGACGGTGATGAAGATGTGTTTGTGTCAAATGGTCACGTCATTCGCTACCCCAAAAACGCTCCGTTAAGACAACCACCTCTGTTGTTTCAGAACGACTCCGGAAAACGATTCCAGAACGTGGCTCCAGCCGCCGGAGACTACATGCGAACGCCCCACATGGGACGAGGAGTCGCTGCAGGCGACCTGGATAACGATGGAGACCAGGATCTTGCTATCTCGCTGGTGAATGAACCGATGACTGTTCTGTCCAACGAATCCGGGACCAACAACTCCCTGGTGATTCGGCTGATTGGCATACAGAGCAGTCGCGATGCCGTGGGAGCGCTGATCCGAGTTCAGACGATTGCCGATCAGCCTCAGATGATTCGACTGGTCAAGTCAGGAGGAAGCTACGCGTCCTCCGGTGACCCGAGGCAGTTCTTTGGATTGGGACAGGCCACCTCTGTGGTCAGAGTGGAAATCCGCTGGCCCTCCGGGATCATTCAGAGTCTCGAAAATTTCAACATCGAAGAGACACTCGTTCTCCGAGAGCCGGGACTCCCATCGGAAGAGTCACCTTGAACTGAGGAAGTTTTGGCGTGTGATTTCTGTGATGATTGTGAGTCCCACGTGCTGGCGAACGTAGCTACGAAAACAACCCCAAAATCAAATCCTGACTAAGCCCTCGAGGCCCAGTTTTCGGTGAATACAGGCTTCGCTGTGCGTTTTGTTATTCATTGTCAGGTTCGTTTCTATCCTGTTGCTGGCTGCGATCACGCTGAAACGCGGCATATTGCTCCCGGAGTTCCTGATCGGCCGGCAGCAGCGCCAGCAGAGTGCGGAACTCAGCATCAACCTGATCGGTCAACTGCTGAAGCTGAAAGATCAGGAGCAGAGCTCGGTGCGCATCGACAAAGTC
>JAYVNW010000915.1:0-3328 GCA_043758225.1 Candidatus Kuenenia sp.
GACCAGATCGATTTCGACAAGGTTGACGCCTGCGTCGATGTAGTCCAGCTGCTTGCGGGTATATTGTTCCCGAGCGCGACTGCCGACTTTATTCCAGGGGCTGATGAATTCTATCGCCGTAATCACGCGGCCATCCTGATCAACGATCTCAATATGCCGCGTTGGATGAGGTGCTCGTTTCAGTAAAAGCGGCTCAGCAGCCGTGGCGATGCCGTTGCCTTCGTTCGATGGAGTAAACGAACTGTCCTGGGAAACATGAATGTCAGGACGGATCGAAGTCGCGGCGTCGCCTTCATGAACAGCTAGATTCTCTTCGATGTTTGCCTGCAGGTCACTCGGCAATTGCGGATTAACTTGGTTGCGCGCGTAGACAATCAGACTGGCATGCACCTCCGGCCAGCGCGATTCGAGATAAGGGTCCATGCCTGGAAACGGGCTTTTCAACATGCATTTGCTCCAGATTTACACCCTACAGATACGGCAAAAAACCGCACAGTGAATTCTGGCGATTCTGGAGTTTTTCGATGAGCTGATTCAGGTCACGCATTTCCTGGATGTTTTCGCGGCGAATGGACGGGCCGCCCTGCGGACCTTGCTTTTTGTCAGCGTCTGTTTTGGCATTCTTTTCTGCGTCGTGTGATTCCATGCCAGGGCTGACATACGACGGATAAACACGAGCGTCGTGCTGAACCGAATTATGCGACCGTGCATCAGTCTTTGGAACAGACGGACTCGTCCAGCGGTGATTCCACACGAAGCTCACCAGCAGACACGCAGCGACAACACAGCCGAAGACTCGCGCGCGATCGGCCCAGCGTCCGTAACGAACCTGCTTATGAACGTTCAGCACTACGCGATCACGCAGGCCGGACGACAATTGCGGCAACGTCCCGGCTTCACGAAGCAGGTTGTGCTCCGGCAGTGACGGTTCCGGAATCTTCAAAAATGGTTCACTCATGTTATTTACACTTCCACAACAAAAACTGGCTCAGCAAAAACCGCCAGATCAAAAATGGCAGGAGAAATCAGGTGGGTCATTTTACAAGAGGTTCAAGGCTGCGTTGAAGTTTTCCCATTGCATATCGATATCGGCTGGCAACAGTATTCTGCGACAAGCCAAGTGCTTCAGCGATTTCTGCAAACGTCAATTCTTCCCAGTGCTTAAGAATAACAACTTCGTATTGGTTCTTCGGAAGAGTTTTCAACAATCGGCGCACTGTGTCGGCTGTCTCTTCCTGAACAATTTGAGATACAATACTTTCTTCCCCGGAACTGCGTTCAGCAACTTCCAGGCCAGTTCCCTTACGCTTTTGAATAATCCGCAGGGCTTCATTTCGAACAGAGCGAATCAAATACGGCCAGGGAGCATCCGCTTTGGCCAGCAATCGTGGTTTGAATGCGATCCGTGAAAAGGCCCCCTGTAACGCATCTTCAGCATCCGGCTGATTTCCCGTAATGGTGATGGCAAACCGAACCAGCCGTTGAGCCGTCAGGTCAAACATCTCTGTCAGGGCGCGATCAGGCGTCTCCGTCAGTCGATCGACGCAGTTTCGAAATTTGGCTTGAAAATCAGCGACTTCGTCCGAGTTCACGTGAGTACCTAAAGTCATTGTTCCGGCAGGTTTGTCTGCCGGATTTCGAAATTCTTACAGGGAACCATATTTTCCCGTGCAGAAAATGACCAGTGCAGGCTGAAGTTTCAGGTTTTGCCGCATATTTGAGGGATTGGGACGCTGTCAAAGTTGAATTCACACCTCGGCGGTGCCTTTGCAGTCAGGATACGCTATGCATCCCCAGAATTGTGCGCCTGCATTTTTGCCCAGTTTGGCGGTACGCAGCGCCATGGATTTACCGCACTGTGGACACCGTGGAATAAGATCTGTCGGATTGGTCTGATCCGTTGAATCCGACAGATCAGACTGATCTGTTGAATTTTGAAAAACCAAACAGCAATGTGCAACCACAACGCAACAATCGCGAAACGCGGCACTTGACACGGCGAACATCTTCGCATCTGTCACCCGTCAACTTGGTTGAGTGCTGGTTCATGCGCTCTGAAAGTTTGTCGCGATCGATCCGGCGTTTGAATGGCCATGGATCGGGAATTACTTCAGCGACGCTTCAAAATCCTGATCGAATGTCACCTTTTCAGATTCCCATTTGGCCGGCCATTGAAAATGGCATTTCAGCAAAGATCCTCGCCGGATTGGCAATCGATGGTGGAATATGGACACCAACATTCGGGAAAAAATTCGGGCCATTTGGTGCGTGGACAGAGACTATATTGGATCCAGTTCCCAATAAGGCCATGGCCGGTTGATTGTTCGTCGTCGCCGGCAGCAACCACATTCCGTACGTGCGATAGTATTCCGAAGTCGAGACCGTTTCCGTGGATGAAACAGTGCCGGATGATGGCTTAACGTCATCGGAGATCAGCAGGAATTGTCGTCTAGGATGGAAAAACCGGGAAGGTGAGTATTCACTGGATCAATAAAGTTGCTGACCCTACCGGAATCTGTGTGCAGCGCAATCAAAATGTGGGTTATTAGACGTAGCGGAGTTTGGCTGCAATCAACCTAACGCGGGCCTCGCCGCAACTCAAATCTCGGTGTTCGGCATCGGATTTCAGGAAAACGATATCTCAACGATTTGCAGTGCAAAAAGAAGCAACGAAAGGACACTCACGGGTCGGTGGAATTCATTGACCTTCGCGATCACGTAGAATCTGGTAGAGTCTGGTTTTTTTTCCCCGTTCCTTCAGAAAGTCACCAGCGACATGCAGCCAAGAATTTCAGCCTTTCCAAAATGTTATCTCGAAGATATCGCTGGAGCGCGAACGATGACGGTGTTTGAATGGATCGAGATGGCGAAACAGCTCGATGCTGATGGGCTGGAAATGTATGAAGGATTCTTTACGAGCCTTGATCCTGATTATCTCGACAGCGTCGGCAAGGCAATTTCCGATGCGGGCTTTCTGATGCCGATGTTGTGTTGTTCGCCGGACTTTACGAATCCCGATGCGGACGCTCGCAAACGTGCCGTGGATCATGAAGCGGCCATGATTGCGGTCACGCATCGACTGGGCGGCAAGGACGCGGTGTGTCGAGTGCTCAGTGGGCAGCGGTATCCGAACATCAATCGCAGGCAGGGCATTGAATGGGTTGTTGAATGCATCGAACAAGTGCTGCCGGTGGCTCGTGAATACGGCGTGATCCTGGGACTTGAAAATCACTATAAGGACGGGTTTTGGACGTATCCTGAATTCGCTCAAAAGCAGGATGTGTTTCTGGAGCTGTTGGCGGCGATTGATGAACGCGAGTTTTTCGGC
>JAYVNW010000916.1:0-7301 GCA_043758225.1 Candidatus Kuenenia sp.
ATACTCGCGCCATTTATGAATTGGCGTTGCAGGTTGCTGGAGTGTAGTTCAGGCAATTATTAAGCGTCACGAAAGTAGCCACGTATGCATCGTCGAATCGTTATCGCAATCCTGCTATGTTGCATTACTTCAGTGGTGACAGTCGCCGACAATGCAAAACGACCCAACATTCTTTTCATTATCGTCGATGATCAATCGCCATTTGATTTGAAGGTTTACAATCGGCAATCGATGCTGCAAACGCCGACACTGGATCGCCTGGCGGCTGACGGCATGGTATTCGATGGTGCGTATCACATGGGATCATTCAGCGGCGCTGTCTGTACTCCGTCGCGACACATGTTGATGTGTGGACGAACGCTGTGGCATTTGCCGATTTCCCCGGGTGCGAAGAAGAAGAAGCTGTGTCCTGATCATTTGGAATTGCAGACGATGGCGGCCGTTTTCAATCGAGCCGGATACGCCACGATGCGTACCTGTAAGTTGGGTAACAGCTATGAAGCTGCCAACAAACAATTCACCGTTCGCAGGGATGCGACGAAAAGGGGCGGCGACGATGAGTCCGGGAGTGCCTGGCACGCTGCACAGGTCCTGAATTATTTGAATGATCGTGAGGCCCGGAAAGACAATGATCCGTTTCTGATTCACTTTGGATTTTCGCATCCCCATGACACTCGCGACGGTACGCCTGAACTACTTGCAAAATACGGCGCGGTGAATCATGCTGATCCGACGACACTGCCGCCCGAAAATCCCAGGGCACCGGCGTTGCCGATGAATTACCTGCCAAAGCATCCGTTTGATCATGGTCATCCCGGGTTGCGTGACGAAGTTGATGTGAGCGGCGTTTGGAAGAACCGCGATGAACGGACGATTCGAAATGAACTCGGGCGAGAATTCGCATGCAGCGAAAACATCGATATTCAGATCGATCGAGTCCTGAAAAAGCTGGAAGCCATGGGAGAACTCGACAACACATATATCTTTTATACGGCAGATCATGGCATGGCGATCGGGCGACATGGTTTGCAGGGCAAGCAGAATCTTTATCAGCACACATGGCGTGTTCCACTGATCGTGAAAGGACCTCGCGTCAAAGCCGGTACCCGCGCGGAAGGCAATGTTTACTTGCTGGACATGTTGGCGACTTTGTGCGATGTCACGGGCGTGCCCACACCGGAATCAAACGAAGGCATGAGCTTTAAATCAGTTCTGTTCGGCCAGCAGGAGAAGATTCGCGATGTGCTCTATGGCGCTTACAACGGCGGTACGAAGCCTGGGATGCGGTGCGTGAAACAGGGTGATTGGAAGTTGATTAAGTACGACGTGCTTAATGGAAATGTGCGCGAGACGCAGCTTTTCAATCTCAAAGAGAACCCGGATGAGTTCTTAGTCGAGCATCACGACGCGGCTGTGACGGAGCTGTCTCATTCGCAGCCAACCGTGGCTCAGGTTAATCTTGCCAAAGATCCGAAGTACGCGGACAAGCTGGCAGAAATGGAAACTTTGCTGTTGGCCGAAATGCGGCGGCTTAATGATCCATGGAGGCTGTGGAACCAGCCCGATGACGGCTTAAAATCACCAGAGTAAATTTGTAGGACGGGACTCCGATCCCGTCCTGACGAAAATTCCTTCAACTCACTATCTTCCACAGTTGTACCTGCCGAACCCAGTAGGTATTGCAATGCAGTTTGCGAGGATCTTGAGGCGAAGCTTTCAAGCTAAGTGCTGATTTAGTGGCCGAGTTACCCGGTCGGAGTATTCTTCGTAAAACACGCAAGGCTCCCATTGAGCCTGTGATTGTGGTTTGCGATACTCTTTGGTGTGTTGGCGTTAATGCCATGTATCAGTTAGGAAACACACTAAGCAAGGGACAAATGTTATGATCCGTTCAGTAGTTTTTGTACTGGCTGTTCTCGCAGCTGCGACAGCATTTGGACAAACTGTATCCGAACCGTTAGTGCCGCCACAGCTATCTACTTTTTTCTGCAATGGATGCTGGCGATGCGAAGGCTCGGGTGCCGCCTGTTACAGCGATGTGGTGACCGGCCACGGTGACACATGCGCGGCGGCAGAAAAGGATTGTGAAGCAAAACTGGATATCATAATTCCCGGGAATTGCAGTCCGGGGAACGATATTCCAATTAAGCATCTGTTTGAGTGCCAAATCGACAAGGATGGCTTTTCTCGATTGCATTCAGGAGCCGCTTCTGGAACCTGGACGGTCAGACTGACCTATCAGTTCGGCAACGGAGAAAGGATGTCGAGGTCTGCAAGCGGCTGCAGCTATTGCGAGGCCTATCAATCAGCCTGGAGTGGAATTCTACGACTCGCAAGTCGCAAGTGTGGCGTTTGCTGCTGCACTGGAAAGTGCGAGATTGCGGAAGGTCCCGCCGGTCAATGTGGCTGCCAGTCAAGCCCCTGTTGTCAACAAGTCGATGTATGTCATAACAACCGACAGCGTATTCGGGTACGTTGTCGTTAGACAGGGGTTTACGTGAAACAGCAACCGGGGTGACATTGGTGATTCATAGACTCAGTATTCATTCTTCACTACGCTGAACGTCGGCTGATTCTAAACGGAACTGCTGACGTTCTTTTTTTGTCATCGCTCGCGGAGCAATTTTTAGGGCCTCTTCTTCCGTTTGGCGTGGAATTCTGCGGACATCCTGCGACGTCGCAATGATCCATTTTGAATCAGTCGTGATCGGCTGCCATGAAGTCGCTGTTGGCCAAAATGAATTGTGATCAGGCTTTTGATACTGAAACGTCAGTTCGCCCGATCGCATGTCCCAGCAGTTCAAATCAGAATGATTGTCTGTCACAACTTCATTGCCGTTAGAGAATGCAATCCTGTCGGTTGATTCCGATAGGCGCGGAATCGAGGCGATGGTTTTGCTCGATTCCAGTTCAATAATATCGACCTGTCCGTTGCTTCCCAGCAGTCCATAATGTTTCCCATCCGGCGAAAACAGAGCTTGGTTTGTACCTGTAGTTTGTGACACATCGTTGATCGTATTCTGCGTGACATCAATGAGCCAGGCTTTCCCGTCTCTCGAACCCTGCAGACCAGACACTGTCAATAAATGCATACCATCGGCCGAGATTTCCGTGTGGACCGCCTCTGCGACGGTAAATTTCGTTGCTTGTGAAGTTCGAAGATCCCAAAGATGTACCGAATCTCCAGCTGCGGTTGAAACAACAAAGTGGCCGCTCAGATCAAATCGGAGCGACGATACCGGACTGCGATGGCCAGAAAGCCTGCCTTTCTCCAGTCCATCGTCAAGGCCCCAGACTATCAATTCTGCGCTGGTATCGGCCGTCACTAGTAGCTTCTTGTCTGGACTCAACGCTGCAGTTCTCAACCGCTTGGTCGAAGTCGCAAATCTTCGTTCAGTCATGCCTGTCGCATCTGAAATCTGTACGTTACTGTCTGCACTGACGGAGACCAGACGTCCTTTACTTAGAAATGCACAGAAAATGATCGGCCCAGCCAAAGGCTCAGTCTGCATGAGTGCTATTCCATCATCAATACTAAAAACGTCTGTCAGAAAACCCTGCTGCGTGATCGCGAAGATTCGTTTGTCTCGATCGACTCGAATCTTATACGCTGACATTGGCAGTACTTCCTGATAAATAACCTGCGAGTGCTCCAGGGAGTAGATTAACAGTTTTTGTTCCCCATTCATTGGGCGAGGTTGAATGCTCTGCGGACTCTCGCCCGTTAACACAGCGATTCGATCGTCCGCAACAGAAACGTTTCGGCAGGGTTCCTGAGTAAGTTCTGTTTTCTCGTTAGTTGATACCTTCCAAATATAGGCACCTCCTTGTCCTGCGACGGCCACCAATGGTTGTGTCGGATGACATTGAACCGAGATCCGGCCAGCGGCTTCCTGTTCCGACAGGAGATCTCCGTTCTCGGCATCGCGGAACTGCAGCTTCCCCCCTAAGATGGGATTCCAGCAGATGATTCGTGACTTGTCGTTGACGAATTTTGTTCTGTATTGTGCTGGAACCCGGAATTGAGTGATCGGGAGCTCCTCACCACTCTTCAGGACCTGAACTCTTCCGGACGAATCGTTAATCACGTAATGAAGATTATCGCTACAGACATCAAGTGAATATGCTGGAAATGCCAGATCACGACTCCACAATTCACGGCCTGTTTCAGGATCGATTGACACACATCGGCCTTGAGAAGTGCTCAACAGAAGCAGCGACTTATTTGGGGATTCTGCGATGGCCAGAACAGATTCATTGATGTGGCACAGGCGAGTACGAGAGCCGGTCGAAATATCGACCAAAAAGGCCTGGAGTGTGGTGTTGACAAGAAGTTTTTTCCCGACTGCCACGAGCTGCGAATCCAGATGCACGGTGCCCGAGAAATCTCCAGAGTACAGTTCGCGAGAAGTCGAGGCCTCGTTCACGGAAATTGTGCTCCCCACGATGGTTATAAGTTTTTCAGAATCACAGTCTCTGTCAGTAATCTTGCCGGGAATTGTGGCCGGAAGATGCTTGCCGTCGTAGTCGCGAAGACTGGTGGTAAATTTCATTCGTTGCGACACGGCGATCTGACTATTTTTGTCGTTAAGAGAGACACTTGATGGGTAGGGCAGCATTTCCTGATTATCGCGACGCGCTAGCAACCGGCTTCGAATATCGCCCGATTCTGAATGCCACAAACGCAACGTCATATCGTTCCCAACCGTCGCGACAGCTCCGGACACGGGGCTGTAAAAGGTGCTGTTTACAGTTCTAGTATGTCCGGATAATTCTCCAAGTTGTTTCCCCGATTCACTTTGGAACAAATAGATGCGTTCCTGACAAATTGCCATGAGACGCTTGTCCAGTGGATGAAACACAACCTTGCTGAGCTCTCCTGGCATCTGAAGATCGCAGATTGGATCCAAGGTGTGCGAACTGACAACTGAGACAATGTCTTCCGCTGTATCAAGCAGGGCAATTTGATGTTGACTCCGACTCACAGTCATGCGCAGGTGGTGACTCGTGAATTGCGGTTCTTCAGATGCCGGAGCGTCTAACTCGGACTTGTACAAACTGACGCCATTTCTGTCGCACAACGCGACAACGACAGAAGCGGCGGTAAAGGCTGCAGTGACATATTGGGCGTCAGTAGCATTCCAATGGATCGGAGGTCTCAGTTGCTTCCCGTCTTTGCTGTCCCAGACTCGCAAAGTGCCGTCATTCGAAACTGTCAATATTCGACGCCCATCGGGGCTAAATTCAGCATAGGTCACAGGACTGCCATGCCCTCGCAATATCAATTCTGTCCTGTCGGAAACCAGATTATGGACAATGGCATCTGTTTCCTGACTAAGTACGACTCTTGGTGTGTCCGAATCGAACATCGCTGGGTGAGACTCGCGGACGAAAGCGCCGGAGATTGTTCTCACTTTTTGTCCCGTCGTTGCGTCCCAAATCACTGGCGATCGAGAAATAGCTTCGCCTTTTTTTACTCTGGCTGGAATCGGGCTGGACGTGGTGATGATGTGCTGACCGGAACTGCTGAACGCAGCCGAAGTGATGCAGTCACCATTATCGAGCGTCCAGACGATCTCTCCGTTGGAGATATTGCGGCCGACTGCCGGGCTGGGGCCATCCGAGTAATATTCGCTGCGGGCGCACGAGACTACAGTGCGCCCATCCGGACTGATGGTCACCTGCCCAGACTGCAATCCATCCAGATACACTGTCTTGTATTCGTGATTCGCATCCATCGCAGCCTGTAAAGTTGCATCCGCTTCAATCCCGGGCGCTGCGGCCGCTCCTGCCATCCCGAGGGCCAGGCTTAAACCGGGATTTGAAGGCAACTGCAACGCTGCGTTGGAAAGCAGCCTTCGTCCCTCTGATTCTGTGAGTGCGGCTTGTGTCTTTGCGAGTTCCTGCTGATTCAGCAGAAGTGCATTCCAAACGACTCCCGCCGCACTCACTGCCATCAGGAACATGCAGACAAATGCCACAATCAACGTCGAAGCGACAGCACGATGACGTCCGAACCACTGCAGACAGCGTTTTCCAAGGTGTGGCCGTTTGGCTCGAATCGGTTCGTTGTTCAGAAAGCGGGTCAGATCGTCGGCCATTTCCGCAGCACTTGTATATCTGTCACCAACATTTTTTGCCATTGCCTTTTCAAGGATCACCGCCAAATCGACCGGCACATTCGGATCGATCTGACGAATGGACGGCGGTGCGCCTTGTAGCACATTTTGGAGAATCTCCTTGGACGAAGTTCCTTTCACGATGTATTGCAGGACCAGCAATTCGGCCAGAGTCACTCCCAGCGAATAGATATCACTGCGATGGTCAACGACGGCTTTAAGACCGGCGGCCTGTTCAGGACTCATATAGCGAAGTGTTCCAACGAGCATTCCGGTTTGAGTTAACGACGGAGCGTCTTTTATTTGAGCAAGTCCAAAATCCATGATCCAGACAATTCCTTCAAGATCAAGCATCAGGTTACGTGGTTTGATGTCGCGATGAAGAATTCCAGAGTCATGAGCATGTTGCAGTGCGTCCGCCACAAGTACACCGATCTGAGCTACTTTCGTCGCAGCACGTCGAGTACTCGTGAATTTTCGGCCAGAGCGAGTTTTAACGAAATCGTCGGCAGCAAAACTGACCCTGTCAGGTTTGCGGGACGGCGCACGCGATTTTGGCGACAGTGCATCGGGGTGTTCCGGACTTTCAACTGTCGAGGCATGGTTGAGTTGCGGCGTTGCGTTTTCCGAGTGCTTTTCGTCTGTGGACAGCTCATATCTCACATGCTTGATCATCTGGCTAAGATTATATCCCTCGACGAGTCGCATCGCAAAATAGTTAACGCCATCTTCCTCCCCCACAGCATAGACAGGCACGATATTTGGATGATCCAACTGTGCTGCAGCACGAGATTCGTTAGCGAAGCGAAGTGCCTGCCTCTTGTCGAATTTAGCTGAAGCCGGAAGGATCTTGAGTGCTACCTTTCGCCCTAGTGTAATTTCGATTGCTTCGTAAACGACTCCCATGCCGCCGCGACCAATTTCACATCCCAGTCGATAATCCCCAAGCTGTGATCCCTCCACTAACTTTAAGTTGTCTGCCGATTCGTGGCGAAGCACCGCGCCGTCGTGCTGCCGGTTGATATCTGCCGTGTCGGTGACGGGTACCCTGGCCAGTGGGGCGATCATCGTGTTTGGGATTTCAGAATTATCATTCCCCGTCGAATGTAAATCCTTCATATCATTCCCTCTGCATTGCAAGAAATCTTAAGGGCACGAATCCTTCGGTGTATACGAATTAAT
>JAYVNW010000917.1:0-7608 GCA_043758225.1 Candidatus Kuenenia sp.
GTGGATCGGCTGCCGAAAGTTGATCAGCCGTCGCTCCGGTGCCATCGGGTGAGTTGTCATCGATAATCAAAATCGTCGCGTCCGGCGCAACGGCGTGCAGTTCCGGAATCAACTCGACGATATTCTCACGTTCATTGAATGTACAGAGAGTGATCAGTGTTTTTGTCATGATGCGGCTTCCGCGTCGTGTTCACCAATGACGTTTTGCCCTTCTGCGACTTCCGCCAATTCCGAGTTTTCAGACGATGGCAACAGGCCGAGTTCGTTTAATCGACGCTCCAGCGACAGCGCATCAACGCCCAGTTGCGAACGTAGTTTGAGAACATCAGTCAGTGCTTTGCCGGCGGCGGCCTTCGCGCTCACGTTGGCCGATTTACGTCGCACCGCGCGAATCAGCAGATTCTTCGGCGTGTGTTCCATGTCGATGAATTCCATCACCTGCGTTTGATATCCACAGGCCGTCAGCAATGACGCTCGCATCGTGTCGGTCGCGATTGCAGCGAAGCGATCCCTGGTGATGCCGTATGCAGTGATGGGCGAGAGAGCGGTGTCTGTTAACATGTCATTCAGTTCATGCTGGCAACAGGGCACGGCCAGAATCGCAAAGCTGTTCCACTGTATGGCCTGAGCGATCGCATCATCCGTCGCAGTATCGCAAGCGTGCAGTGAGATCATCAGATCCACAGGGTCATCAGAAAGAAACCCGGAGATATCGCCGACATGGAACTCCAGATTCTGCAAAGAAAGACTGGTCGCAATTTTGCGACACGCATCGATCACATCCATTCGTCGGTCAAGACCGATGACCTGACAGTCGCGTTTCAGAATGGTGGAAAACAGATAATGTGTCGCAAACGTCAGATAACTCTTACCGCATCCAAAATCAACAATTCGTATGGGACGATCCGATGGTAAGGCATCGACGATATCATTGATGAATTCCAGAAACCGATTGATCTGGCGAAATTTGCGCGAGTGACTGGCACGCACACTGCCGTCGCGGGACATGACACCGGTGTGAATTAGAAACGGACATGGTGCGCCTTCCGGAATCAGATAGTTTCGAACTCGATTGTGCGATTCCAGTTCGGGGGCTGTGGAGTCCGCCTTGTTGTCAGAAGTCGTCGATGAAGTTGCCGTCGTTTTTAGAAACCAGACTCCTTTCTTTGACATGCGAGCTTCGCAGATCTCGGAATGTGTAAGCACGCGTACGTTGCGATAGTCACCACTGCACAGTGCATCGAAGGCGGCAATGGTTGCATTGGCGTCCAGATTCCGATGAGTCTGTTGTGTTTCGGTCTGCGACGAAAATTGAAATCGCTTCGCTTCACGGATTTCGACAGGGCGAACTTCAATTCGGCGAACGGACTCCGCAGGCAGTTTCGGGCTGCTGAACACCGCTTTTTGCAGACTTCCGGACAGAACCGATTTGCGAAGTAATCGGACAAGTTCTTTGGAATGGTCGGGCATTGTTCGCAACAACTCAAAACTTCGATAAGCTGCCGCATCGGACAGTGGTCCAGTATAACATACGCCAGCTTGACTGGTCGCCAGCGAGGTTTTCGCCGCAGAAATAGAACGGGATTAGAGCCAAATGGCCCTGAACAAGAAACAGCAGAAACAAATTGACGCCGCAAAGAACAAAATTCTGCGTCTGCGAGAATTGCTCAAAGCCGCCAAAAACCAGCCGGATGACCCAAAGGAAATCCCAAGGCTGGAAAAGGAGATCGCAGATCTTAACGCGGAAATTGAAAAGATTCGCAACGAGTAAGCGTGATGCCCGGTGAACCAACGCCTTCAGATCCCAACGTGACTTCTACTGTTGTCGTGCCGCCGACCGTCATTGTCGTGCATCCTCGTGAACGACGCACTAAATGCTCCGTTGAGCCGCTGCGCGACCGAGAAGGCTTCGTGTTCAGCACGTTTCCGCATCCTGTGCCGATCGACATCAAGGCATACGTCCGACTGGGTATTGGCGGCCCGATCCTGTCCGAAGCTGATTCGCACCGAGGCCTTTTGCTGCTGGACGGTACCTGGCGACTTGCCGCGCGGATGGAACCTTTCTACCAGCATGTTGAAGTCCGCTCGCTGCCGCTCATTCAGACGGCCTACCCTCGCAAGTCGGAGGTTTACTCCGACCCCAGTGAAGGGCTGGCCACGATTGAGGCCCTCTACGCGGCGTTGCGATTGCTGAATCGCGATACCACCGGTCTGCTCGACCATTACTACTGGCGTGAACAATTCCTGGATGCGAATCCGTGGCTGCAGACGGCGTTCAAATAGGACAAAACGAGGGATCGCCATTTGCAAAGGCCGGTTATGCGGGTTCTGCGGATCAGGAGCGTAGAAATCGCCTTGCGGTAAACTGGAACATAATGCACGATTATGCGATATTGCCAAACCTGCGGGGTTACCGCCATGAAACTCGTTGAATTGTGGCGTTCCGGCAGTTCTGATTCTGGACGTGAACCCTTGAACCTGTCATCTTAACCCGTTTTCCGGAAGTTCCTGAGATGCCAATCGGTATTCAAGGGCAACAAACGGCGGGCCAGGACCGGCTCGAATTGTATTCCGATTTGCGGCTTGAAACTGCTGACGTTTCCAGGATGCTGCAAGTTTGAATTCCCGAAAAACCAACGAGACATTGAAGTCTTCCTGTCTTGGTGAGCCTATGCCTGTTGATTTCCGCTGCAATCAGATTCCACGTGGCATTGTTGCTGTCAGCCAATGTCTGCTGATCGTACTGACGCTTTGCATGTCTCCTGCAGGAGTCATTCACGCTCAGGACAACGCAGTTCAGCCGGCGTCCCCGACCGCAGCGTCGGACGAAACGGCGACGCCTCAAAGCGATCCTCCACCAATCCAGCCGCAGGCGGAGAACGCCGCGATCCAGCAGCCAGCTCAGGACTGCATGCAGACGATTATCGATCAGCAGGCGTTGACTCGCAAAATCCGCGAGATCAACAATCCATTGGAGCGTATCGCTGAACCAAAATATCTGCAGTTGAAACGAACGGTCACGACCAACGTTCAAAATGGTACCGACACTGCTGCAGAAATGGAGAATCTGACACTTGTCGTGAAATACAGACTGTTTCAGGCAACAGATCCGTCATTCGTCGCAAACCCTGAAAATGTAAAAGGTCTGCTGAATGAAATGGACCGCGAAATTCACCGAGCCGGCAGCCAGGCCGGAAATGCTCAGCGTATCAAAGCCTACCGACAGAAATACTGTGATGTTGTCCTTGCGGTGGCAAAGCAGATGTTCGACAACAGTCTGGACGCTCGTGCCATCGCTATTCAGGTCATCAAAGAACTGAATGTTAATACGACCACAGTGGGGCTTGTTGAAAATCACGCCGAATCGCTGAGTGCCATGATCGGTCTGCTCAAAGATCCCGAGCAGCCGAATTCAGTGAAAGTGATAACGGCGGCGGCTATCAGCTTCGTACTCACAACGACTTCCGTTGTTCCTCAACAGCAGGCTGAAGTCAGTGATGCCATTGCAAATGAACTGGATCGTCCCTGCACAGAGGCTGAGTATCAGCTTGTCCTGCTGGATACATTGTTCGACATTACGATTGCCCGAAAACCCGTAGGAGCTCCGGTCACGACCGGCATGCGAACGTTTGTCAAAATCGTTGATGATCGAAACCGCCGCGTTGACGTTCGCTGTCGTGCGGCTTTCGGCATTGGTCAGGGAGCGTACGATGAACGAATCAACTTCGATCCGCTCGCCTACAAAATTGCCGTTCTTGCATTGGACGCCAGTCAATTCTTTAATCGAGCACCTGGCGATCCGGCGTGGCAACAGTGTGGAGTTGACTTATTCTTCGCCCTTCGTCACGAAGACAAGAACGGCCTCACGAAAAAACTTCCACTGTTGCCGCAGGGTGTCATGAACCGAGCTGCCCAGTCCGCCGCAGTCAACGACTCCGGCCAGCGTGTACTGAAGATTGCAGTTCCGCTCGTCGTGAACAACGCAAAAATCCCCCAAGCTGATCAGGTGGAACTCGACAAATGGATCAAAGCCAACGAGGCCCTCGCAAACAAGGCCTGGGAATAGGCGGTCGGGTTCAAAGAGCCTCGCAACATCTGGGGTTGCAGGATCTATTCTTTCTCCCGTGGCATCCACAACACGTCGTTTTTGCCATCATCATTCGCCGCTCGCGCCAGCACGAACAGCAAGTCGGATAATCTGTTCAGGCTGATCGCCACCGCTGGATTGAGCGGCTCAGTTTCCATCACCCGAAATACATCCAATTCCGCTCGGCGACACACCGCGCGGGCTAGGTGCAACTGAGACGCCGCCGCTGAACCACCGGGCAGCACAAAGCTGTTGAGGGGTTCCTGGCGATCCGTAAATCGGTCGATCAAACGCTCGAGCAACTCAGCATCATCGTTTGAGATTCGAGCCTTCAGCAAATCTGGTTGTCCATCCGCAGGTAGCGCTACGCAGAGATCAGCTCCCAGATCAAAAAGAAACTGCTGAAGGTCTGTCAGGACGTTTTTGAGTTCAGGAGTGACCCCTGCTGAAATCGCAACTCCGATGGCGCAGTTGGTTTCATCAACCGAGCCACCAGCGATAATTCGAGCGTTCAGCTTGGAAACCCGCTGCCCGTCGCCGGTGCTGGTCATGCCAGCATCTCCGCCGCGTGTGTAGATGCGATCAAGTCGAACCATTGTTTGCTCCTTCCAGTGGTTGTGAGCCGACGGCGCTAGCCGCGGGTTCGGTAGTCAACTTATATGTTCAAAACGCAACCCGACGCTAGCGCGTACGGCTCATTGCCTCACAGGCATCAGCGATTTCACGTGGATCCACGGCGCGATGTTCAGCGGCGGACTGATAACAGGCATCGACCAGCGCCATCGTCATCAAATTGTCCCGAGCGTTGATTGTCGGCGTTCGATTCTGCTCCAACGCACACAGAAGCTCGGCCATCGGCCCAATAAAGGCATCCGGAAACCAGACGCTGTCCCAGCGCGGTGAGTTCCATAAGCCGTTGTCATGGATCGTTGAATAATCGATTGTACTTGGAACACGCTCCGGATATCCCGGCCAGCCAATGGTGCCTCGTGCGATACCTGCGGTGCCCTCGACACGCCAGCGAATGCCGATATCGGCCGCACTGCCTTCACGAGCCGGACCGCTCCAGACGTCATCCCATGACGACGCTCGGACACCATCGGGAAACTCCAGAATGTACAATGCAATGCCGTCGCTGTGCGCAAATTTTCGGGCCGTGCGAGGATCAGGCGCCACGCTGGCAAAGACTCGTTCGGGGTCGCCCAGCCAATAACGAAACGTATCGAGATGGTGAATGCTCATGATACGCAGCGTGACCCAGCCCTGACGCTCCTGCCATGGCATCCAATGTGGAATTGCCCGCATATCGATCGTTGCCAGCACCGGTGTTCCAAGTGTACCTGCAGCGATCAATTCTCGGCAGGCACGGACGGACTGATCAAATCGCATGTTCTGATTGACGGCAAGCACGATGCCGGCATCCTCGCACAATTTCACCAATTCCAATGCTTCGCGATAGTCAACTCCCAGCGGCTTTTGAGCCAGGATCGCTCGCAGTTGATTTCGTGATTTCAAAGCACGGCGAATGACGTCCGCTTGACAATCGGGAGGCACGGCGACATCCAGAACTCCAACCTCCGGGTGGGCAACAACTTCCTCGACAGAATCAACAACGCATGCAATATTATGCCGCCTCGCCACCGCTGTTGCGGTGGATCTTGTTCGTGATGTAATAACAATAGGATTCAGTCCATGCTGGCGATAGGCCACCAACTGGCAATCCGCCATGATAAATCCCGCCCCGACACAGCCAATCCCAATGGAGCGATCGGCAGGAAGTTGTGGCTGTATGGATTCAACAAGGCGCGACGGATTCATAGCAGGTTTCGATCTATGAAAGCGGAGGCCGTGGTTCCAGTTCGCGATTGATCAGGTCTACCATTTGCCGCAGACGACCGACAGACTTCCGATTGAAGATAAGCTTCAGACGCGGCAGTTCAGCAAGGTGTACGTCATCGGCTTCCAACGCATGCGCAGTCGTCTTTTCAATTTTTCCACTCTCGCAAATGTCACTAAATTCTTCATTCAGTCGAGCGACAAATTCGTCTGATGGTTCAACATGCAAACGCAGGATCAGAAGTTCCCGGACAAATCTCATGCTGTTGTAGACGCTGTAAAACCCAAGCACCTCTTCCACGGCTTCTTCAACATCGTCCGTAACTTTGAAGAGCGAGAGATCGCCTGGAGAGATCAAACCATTGTCGAGCAATTCATCACGGATATATTTCAGAAACGCGCTCCAATAGGTTCCGCCCGGTTCATCAAGCAACACAATCGGCATCAGGTCACGTTTACCGGTTTGCACGAGAGTGAGAGATTCGAATGCCTCGTCCAGGGTGCCGAAGCCGCCAGGGCAGGTGACAAGAGCGTGAACTTCTTTGACGAACATCAACTTTCGCGTAAAGAAGTACTTCATGTTCACGAGTTTCGGGTCACCGGCGATGACTGGGTTGGCTTCCTGTTCGAAAGGCAGGATGATATTCAGCCCCATTGCCATTTTGCGGCCGCTGCCTCGCAGCGCGGCCTCCATGATTCCGCCACCGGCACCCGTCACGACCATCCAGTTTTCTTCAGCCATCCTGCGACCGAAATCTTCGGCCACTTTCCAGCACGGATGATCGGGCTTTGTACGAGCTGAACCAAAGACCGTCACCTTGCGATGTCTGCGATAGGGTGCAAAAACCTTAAATGCATATCGCAATTCCTTCAGCGCGCGGCTGAGAATCTTAAGGTCTCCGCGCGTGGCCCCGTCCCGTTGCAGCTTGTCGGCAGTCTGCTTAATTTCTTCGATGAGTTCCGAGTGCGGCTTCAGTTCGACAACATGTTCAATGACATTGGTTTCGGATTCATCGACGTGCTTGAGCGGCGTGCGTTTGGGTGGATTCATTTGTCTAGTTCAATAACGCCTGCATGGCTTCTTCTCGAGTTTTGTAGATCGCCCAGATCGTGTCGAGGGCAGTAATGCGGAGTAGCTCAAGAGCGGTTTCGCTTGCTCCGCAAAGAACAAGTTCGCCACCTTTTTTCTTAACGAACTTATGGCAGCGAAGCAGGAGTGCGAGGAACACCGAACCGAAATAACCTACTCGGCTAAGATCCACGACAACCATCGGGGCTTCCTGCGCGACGAGCGGTTCCATCACCAGATCTGCAGCCTGTTCGACGAGATCCCAGTTCAATGAATCCACATTTGCCGCTGGCGTCACGACGACCGTGTTGCCGTGCCATTCGATCTGAAAACTATCAAGTACTTCCGACACAATCCGACCTCCCCGTTTGCGTTGACAACGCAGCTTCGGGATCACACCGAAAGCTGTCAGGGGAAGACTACCGAAATTTCACCTCGACGCCAAGGAAGTGAGCGTATCAGGAAGTGAGAGCATCAACGATTCAGCACCGGCTGAACAAGCCGTGTTGCGGAGCAATAAATAGATCAGATGGCGTGGTAGTTCGTCACGTCATGATGACAGCGTTTTGTGGCCTACAGCGCAGCCACATCGTGGCAGTGCCACTGTGCGAAAACG
>JAYVNW010000918.1:0-2816 GCA_043758225.1 Candidatus Kuenenia sp.
ATAGTTCGCTTTGGCGGTGCAACTGTGACAACGAACTCAACAGATTCAAATCGATTCACTGGCAATGAATTGATGCGACGCATATATGGCGTTACAGAACGATACGACTATGACCGGGTCTTCAGTCAGTCAACTACAACTGAAGAATTGACGCAACTGAATACCCAGAGAGAATCGTTGTATCGACAGTTGTCCGAACGAGTTGTTGAACAATCCGATTCTGTTGCTGAACAACTCAAAAACAGCACGCATTTCAAAGGTCGTGTCGTCGGCTCTGTCGGAGTTGTGACAACAGGTTTTTCGGTGGGTTATCTGTTCTGGGCAATCAGAGGCGGGATGTTGGTGTCTGGCCTGCTGGCACAGGTTCCTGCTTGGACGATGCTCGATCCACTATTGGTGATTGACGGAGATCAGAAAGACGAAGACAAGGAATCGTTGCAGAATCTAATGGACCGACAACAGGCGAAAATAAAAAGCAACGAAGTCACCACCGATAACCCGGTAACCTCGGACTGCAAGATTGAAGCCTGAGCAAAAACCTGGGTTTCATGTATGGACGACAATTGATCACTTGATCTCTCCGAAAAGTTGACCTTATGAAAAAACTTACCGCTGCATCGCGAATTACACTGGGGCTTGTCTGTTCCATGCTGGGGATTCTGGTTTCAGCCAATCTTCTGGGAATTTTGCCGGATCGAAATGCGCTTACTATTGCGGCACGTCAGGAATTGGCGGAATCGATTGCTTTCAGCAGTTCGGTACTTCTCGCCAATAGCGATCTCGCTGGGATTAACGCAGTATTCAGCAATATCATTGAACGGCAACCCAACGTTCGATCGGTTGGAATTCGACGCTATAGCGATCATCGAGTTCTGGTTTCCACTCCACAACATAGTGACGTCTGGCCTGTTGATCTTGGGCGGAACGTGACTGCGGAATTCATGCCGATTCCGCTTTCGCAGGACGGTATTGGGGAATGGGGACAGATCGAAATCGCATTTACACCGCTGGATTCAGGCAAGTGGTATGCCTTTTTGGAAAATCCCCTTTTGAAACTGCTGGCATTCGCTGCGTGCAGTGGGTTCATGACATTTCGCATCTTCCTGCGCATGGTGCTGAAGAATCTCGATCCATCCCGCGCTGTGCCACGTCGAGTACGTGAGGCGCTTGATATCCTGACAGAAGGATTGATGATTCTTGGATTGGACGGCCGAATTCTGCTTGCCAATAACGCAATGGCAAAGACTGTTAATAAGAATGCGGATGCCCTTGTTGGCCAGAAAGCCGGACAGTTTCGATTCGTTCGAGTTGATGGTATCGAGGAAATGCCATGGATTGAATGCGGACGATCTCAGCAGCCAGTTTCCGGTACAACCGTTCATTTTATGGATTCTGAAAAGACCAACCGAATCTTCAAAATTAACTGCTCGCCATTATTTGGCACCGAAGGAAAAGTCCGAGGTGTTATGGTGTCATTCGATGACGTCACAACGCTGGAACAGAACAAAATTGATCTTCGAATTGCTAAGGATGAAGCTGATAACGCCAACCAAGCCAAGAGTGAATTTTTAGCAAATATGAGCCATGAAATTCGCAATCCGATGAATGCCATCGTTGGTTTCACGGACATTCTGCGGCGCGGACTGGAAGAGAACGAAATCACGCGTGTTCGTTATCTCGATACGATTCATGCGAGCGGCACGCACCTGGTGGAACTGATCAATGATATTCTGGATTTTTCCAAGATCGAAGCTGGCAAGCTGGATCTGGAAATTCGCGAATGCAGTCCGTTCGAACTGATGAATGATGTTGTCAATGTTCTGCGAATGAAAGCCGAACAGCAGTCACTCTCGCTTTCTGTCGAAGTGCATGGCCAGATTCCTGAAATAATCGAATCTGATCCAACACGTTTGCGTCAGGTTCTGATGAATCTGGTCAGCAATGCAATCAAGTTTACGTCTGAAGGCGGCGTGCGGATTGTTGCGACTATGATTGAGCGTGGTGGCAAGAATGCTGTCAGATTTGAAGTGATTGATACTGGCATCGGAATGACGACAGAACAAATGGGCCGGCTGTTCCAGGAATTCATGCAAGCAGACTCATCTGTAACGCGACGATTCGGTGGAACAGGCCTCGGCCTGGCGATCAGTAAGCGACTGACAGAAGCACTGGGCGGCGAAATTGCTGTCGACAGCGAGCCGGGAAAAGGCAGCACGTTCCACTTTTGTGTTGCGACAGGCGGCAACGAAAATGTTGCTATGCTGACCGGTGAGCAAATGGCTGCGAAGTTCTCATCCACTACTCTGACAACCAAGGCCGGGCTCAGCACATGGTTCAAGCCCGCTCGCGTTCTCATCACGGACGACACGCCAGCGAATCGTCAATTGGCAGGACTTGTGCTTCGTAAAGCTGGCTTGCATGTCGATGAAGCAGAAAACGGTGCAATCGCTGTTGAGAAGGCTACCGAGCATGCATACGACCTGCTGTTGATGGATATGCAAATGCCAGTGATGGACGGATTCACTGCGACAAGAACACTGCGGTCGCAAGGTCTGCAGACGCCAATTCTTGCATTCACCGCGAATGTCACTGAACAGGATCGCCAGCATTGCATCGCGTCAGGATGCACGGGTTTCCTTACGAAGCCAATCAATATTGATCTCTTGCTCAGTACGATTGCGGGGTATTTGCCAACGCAGGACCGTCCGCCAGTCGTGCTTGAAACGACGGCGGATGCGTTGGAAATTCGCGGCAAGCAGGGGACCGTCGGCGAATCGGCGTCGAGCGATTCCAGGCCGCGCGACGCTGCATCAGTG
>JAYVNW010000919.1:0-2422 GCA_043758225.1 Candidatus Kuenenia sp.
AGTCGAGACAAAGCGTTCGGCCACGGAACCAACGGCGGACGTCCCGGACTGCCTCGATGCTGCGCCGTTGTTCGCCAGCCTTCTGATTTCAGATCATGATGGCATGCGTAGCAGTCGAACTGCGCAAAATCCGGCCACTGAGGTTTCGGAATCTGATCGGAAACGGCTCCTTCCGTCAGGTCGGCCGCCAAATCCGCCGTCAGTCGCAGTGCTTCGCTGCGAGAAATCAGTGCAGCAACCAGCATCGACTTCATCCCGCGCAGTTCCTCGGGATCGACCTGAGTTCCCGTGCGCTCCGAATACTCTTGCTGCAGGTCCTTTTTTTCTGACAAATTCCGCCAGTGTTTGGGCATCAGTTCCTCGAAAGTCGCCAATTCAAATGGCGGCAAAGGAGGATGTCCGGCGGCGTACATTTCGTGTGTTAGAATTCGTCCCTGAGCCGCATTGCCCAGATGACACGACAGGCAAAGTTTGGTGCGTGAGATCACAGAACGCACGTCGTAGTATCCCTTTTCACACTTTGCATCAGGCGTCAGAAATCTCCATGTGTCTTTGCTTGTGTGAGTGGTTAGCCAGCCATGATCGCCGCCAGCCGATCCATGACAACCCTCGCAGCTGACGCCAGTCGTGATTCGCAGATCATTCTGGTACGTCTTTTCGTCGATCAATCCGTTGGCCGCATCCAGTTCAGTCATGGCGGCGATTGGAAAACCCGTGTGACAGGCCAGGCAGCGTTTATCACGATGAATGTTGCCCGGGACGCCCATCGCTTCGCCCATTTTCTTTGCTGTATCACTCAGCAGTGAAGTATATGCCTGAGAGTGCTTGTCTTTCTCGCCCCAAGTCCTCACTTCGTTCGCCAGGATCCAGTTGTCATTCGCCGTAATCCCAAAGCGGTCTCCGAAACCGTCTTTGGGGAATCCATTTGTGTGGCAGTTGTAGCATTCTTTCAATCCAAGAAATGATCGGCCTGATTCTTTTCCTTCTCGCCGAAGAATCGATTCGCAGGAACCGGGCACCACACTTTGCGCTGACGCTGCGCAGACTGTGGCAATGAGTGCAGTCAGCACCAAACACGGAATTCGTAACACGCGAAGCATCAATTCGTCTCCGTTCAAACCTGCGACAAACATCAATTAGCTCCCGGTCAGCGAGGAGCGGTATCAGACCCTGCCAGAGTTTCCTCAATGCGTTTGAGTCGTTGAAGAATTTCGTCCATCTCACTGCCGGAATGATCCTGCGGACTGTTCGAGCTGTCTCCAAACACAAGCTTCTTCCGAATGGCCTCAAGGTCATTCTGGATGGCGATATTACGTGGATCGTTCACGGTCATTTTTTCACGGGCCAATGCAATGGCCACAGTGGCCAGATACAATTGAGCCGCCTGATCCCAGCTTTGTGCGGGAAGCTGTGGCATTTTGTCGTCAGGGACTTTGCTGTGTGCAATCAGGTGGAGTGCCAGTTGATCCAGTCCAGTGACAGAAAAATCGCGAGCAGAGATTTGACCGATCGCTTTTTCCAGAGCTTGATCGAGATCGAACGCACTCTGACGAACGGCCTCACGTGTCGGAAACGATCCTTCCATCAGGTTTCGCAGACGATTGAACTCGTCGACCCCGCCGACTTCTGGCGTGAGTGCCGGAAACGTACCGAAGTTCCAGGTTCCCCATGCAAATCGTCCCGTCGATTTTCGTCGCGCGTGATACCAGCTGTCATGCTTCAAATCATGGTGACAACTGAAGCAGGCGTACTCTGACAATTCCGGCCAGGGATGTTCGTCGCGAGTTCGATCCTGCAGAAGTCGCACGGCTGCCTGAGCCGTCACGAGTTGTCCGGTCAACCACGCTCTGGCTTCGAACGCGGGATCCAGTTCGATGTCTTTGATCTCAGCAGAACGGGAAGCATTTACATCCCAGTGCTTTGGCAGATTCGCATGAAAAGCGCTGAACTCAAAGTCGAGACGCGGATGGCCTGCAGCGATCAGGTCGTGATTGACGTCTTTTCCCGGACTACCCACATGGCAGCTTACACACAGCTGAACACGTGCTTCCAGGTCTGCGGTGGTATCAATGAACCCGAGAGACTTCTTTGTCTCACCGCTGAGGCCTTTCCATTCCAGCGTGCTGTGTACACCAAGCCAGTCCCGCGCCGGGCCGTGACAGGATTCACAGCCGACACCATCCGCGAACTTGTGTGAACTCGGAACGATCGAAAGACTCTGATGATTTTCAGTTGTCGCATGGCAATTGAGGCAACGGACATCTTTGGTCGCTTTCCCCGGTCCCCCGGATTTTCGTGGATCCAACAGCGACATGATTTTCGTGGACAGATCATTGCTGAGGACTTCGCCGGCCCGGGAATGCGGATCTCTGCGAGCCCAGATCTGATAAGCCGCGAAACTGCGTCCCTCCGAAAGGCGACC
>JAYVNW010000920.1:0-2189 GCA_043758225.1 Candidatus Kuenenia sp.
CGGATCCAACAAGGGCGGCTCAAACAAGGGTGGCTCAAACAAGTGTAAGAGCGGTTCCAACAAGGGCGGATCAAACAAGTGTAAGAGCGGTTCGAACAAGGGTGGATCACACAAAAAAGGCGGATCACACAAGGGCGGGTCAAACAAAAAGGGCGGATCAGCCAAAAAGGGTGGATCAGCTAAAAAGTGCAAGAAGTAATCGAATAAATATTTGCCGCATCGATCTTCACCAATTGGCGGCATGAAATTATCAGCAATCGATTCGACATCCTCAAGCTGGTGCAACTTCCATCAGGAATCTGCACCAGTTTTTTTTGGTGGTCACCCGAGTTTTTGGGATGCACGAATACATCACGCGGTCGAGAAAAAGGCGACATGTAACGATTTTGATGACTGGAGCGGCATCAGAAGTTACCTGGATGCAACTGAACTCCGGCATGTCGCAGAATACGACATATCCTTAAGAAACGTAATGTCTGGAGGAGTCGGGCCGTCTGGTAGTCGGTGCGATGGATTCCTTACGAATCTTTCCCATCAGGATCGTAGTGATGTCCGGGACGAAGAAGAATCGAAAGTCGAAGAAGAGCCGGAAGGCAAAGACGTCTTCCTCCAAAGCGTCGAAGGAATCGTGCCCTCATTGTGTCGGTGGTCCGGAGACCTACGGCTATCTAAAACAGTCCTTTGTTTACGACGTTGATCGTGCTAGCGAGATCGTTTCGGACGGTCGCGAATCATTGGAGATCGATGAATCCGACGTGGCTTATTGCGTCGACAACAGTCGAATTCATGATCAGCACCTGGACCATGTGGATCCAAAGTTTCCCGGAATCCTGGCGCACCTCTGGGGCCCGGGAGCCGATGGAACACTCGAGCATGGGCACCTGCTCATCGACGGCAACCATCGTGCCGCCCGTTGTTTGCGAGACGGCCTCACATTTCGTGCCTATCTATTAACAGAGGATGAGAGCGAGCGGATTCTGACACGCGGTATGGACCGAAATGGCCACGTTCGAGGTGACTAATTGGAACCCAGACTGTGGATACTGTGACACAAAAACCAATGAAGCTGCCTCGAGTTCGTGACGGACTGGTGATTCAGTCTGTCTCGCCGACGGAGTACGTCGTGAAGCGTCGCGATAACCGCGAATACTTCAGCATTGGTCCACAGGAAGCCTGCCTGCTGGAATTACTCAACGGTCGCCACAGCGTTCAGGACATTCAGACGGCCTATTCAGATCGGTTTCAGGATGCGCTGAGTGAAGCGGATCTTAATGAGTTCATTGATGCGATTCGGCCAATGGATTTGCTCCAGCCATCGCCTTCGGCAGGAAAATCAAATGGCGGCACCCAGCAGAGTTCTGCTGTAACGCAGTCCGCATCGTCTCAAGGTCTTTCTGACAGTAACGGATCAAAAGCCGGACGGCGATTCGCTCTGCGAGATCAGAACTTCCTTTTCTTTCGAGTTCCGCTCTGCGACCCGGATGCATTCCTCGAACGCCTTGTGCGGACGATTCCATTCGTATGGACGCGCGGTTTTCTGTTTGTAGCGGTCTGCTGCATGCTGGCCGCGCTGAGTGTCATGATTTCGAGCGGTGCGGAACTTGCGAACGGAATTCCAGAAAGCTCCAGTTTGAGTAATGCCGTTTTGTTTATCGTGGTCATGCTTGCCTGCACGTCTCTGCATGAGATCGGGCATGGAGCCACATTGAAACACTTTGGCGGTGAAGTACACGACACGGGTTTGCTGTTCATGTTCTTTACGCCGTGCATGTATTGCAATGTCTCGGACGCATGGTTGCTCCCGGACAAATGGAAACGTCTCATGGTGACGGCGGCCGGCGGTGTTTGTGATTTGTGTGTCTGGGCGATGGCTGTGTTCGTTTGGCGTGTGACTGTCATTGGGACGAATGTCAACAGCGCGGCATTTATGGCGTTGACAATTTGCGGTGGACGAAGTCTGCTCAACTTCAATCCGCTGCTGCGTCTGGACGGTTATTATCTTCTGAGCGACTGGCTGTCGATTCCAAACCTTCGACCCCGTGCTGTGGACTATTGGATGAGTCACCTGCGATGGCTGCTTTGGGGAGCTGCTCGGCCACCTTCAATTCCGCGATCGAGACCATTGTTGTTGTATGGATTCATGTGCTGGTGGTTTGCTCTGATTTTTTTGGACGTCATCTTTCTTGAAT
>JAYVNW010000921.1:0-5536 GCA_043758225.1 Candidatus Kuenenia sp.
AATCATATTCTGGACGTAAATCGGACGGAACAAACTCCAGCAGAAGGAACTCCGGAGTTTGTAAATTACATGAAACGGACCGGGTTGCGATTCCGCCCACTGACCGAACATCCACTTGGGTCTGAGTCAGACGGAAGTGGTGGCCAGATTATGGTGACTCTCTCTTCCGTTCCGACAGTCACAGTTGGATCTCCGTTGCCCGCCTTTCCACCTCGAACACCTGCCGGACGTGAATTCTGGGCTCGTCGCGATCGCCAGTTACTTGCACGGGACATCTACGTTTTGCTTTATACAATTGGCGGAGCACAATGGAATGGCGGCACGAATGCGATTTTGGACTACACCGGTGACAACAACACACGTGCACTGTATACCGAAGACCGACTTCGACAGATGGCCCAGTTTGCGGTGAATATGGTGGATGCCATGGATGCGGATAATGTGGTGACCAAGTTCGAATTTGACAAGAATCTTGGCAACGGCTGGAACCTGGATGACGACCCATTCACGTTCTCCGCCGCAAGTGATCCGGCTTCGACAGACGCCACTTCGGCAACAAACGTCACCAAAGACGGGATGTATCCGGATGATGCTGCCAATCGCGGTGTCGTTTACGGTGTTGAAGCACAACCACTTGCGTTTAGCGAAGTCCTGGCGGTCCGGTCAGCAACTCTTCCTGGTGATCATGCGGCAACACAGTTCGTTGACACCAACACGAATAATGACTTCCTGTTCTTTGAACTTCAGAACTTACAGCCAGCTGCTCTGACACTGGGTTCCGGTTTGACAAGCGGCGAGACGGCCGCGAAAACGGTGTGGCGAGTTGTGCGAAGAGATCGAACATCGCCAACGACGGCGATTCAGTCCGTTCACGAAGGTGCTTCGATTACACCACCTCCGACTTTCATTGCCATTGCTACCGACGCGGCTGGACGTAATAAGATTGATGGTGGCGGAAGGTTTACGGTATCAGCGACAAACGCTGTGGGCCGTGCTGGTTATCCGATGTCGAGCTGTGATCTGTTTATTGATGCCGGTAAATACGATGCCATGTCGAACACCTACACGGGCAACTTCGACAATACCTATGAACTTATCGCACCAAACAGCTCGACCGGTACTTTACCCGACGTCAGCACGCCAACAACTGACGCAAAATATGCTCCACGTTGTGACCTGGATTTGATTGCCCATGCGGCCTCGAATTCTTTCTATCAGGGCAGCACGCCATTTCTCAGTGGAGTCGTCACGTATGCGGGACACGATAGTGCTGGTCCGCTTGGGGGAACTATGCAGACACTTGAAGGGCAGTTCAGTGCGGGTGCCGAATCAGGACAATCACCAGCGCCTGGGAATTACGGATTTGATCTGGTTCTTGAACGCCGTTTAAATCCCGATCTGCCTTCAATCACGAACGAGGTGTTCAATCCATGGATCGAAGTTGACCGAGTACGTGTGACTATGCTGAATTTCGACATTACCACGACCGACACTGCTGCGGAAGTTCGCGCGGATTCCGCCGTTGGCGGCAAACTGAAGAACTTGCGAAGTTTTGAGCGCAATGAGCCAATTGTTGATAGTCGGACTGTACATGCTCTTGTGACAACGACAAACTCGGCATTTCGGTCGAACTCACTGAAAGGGGATACGACATCGCCGCCAAACGATTCGTTTGGTGTTAACAGCAATCCAACAGCAGGGGGCAACGTTGTCTGGCAGCCGCACTTCGATCGAGATTTTGCTTCCGTAGGAGAGCTCCTGACTTTGCCAATTTATCCGCCGAATCTAACGACGCAGAAACTCGCTGCATCAAAGAAGCCCGGGAGTCAGCAAGTCGGAACACCGCCCTCATTGCCATTGAATGCCGCCAACGCGGCCGCCATGTTCCTGTGGCCGGATTTAACTCCAGCTACTGCTGATGCCGGAAGTGTCATTGACAATCGCTGGTATCGGCTGTTGCAGTTCGTCGAAGTGCCTTCCCGCGTCAATCGGATGCTCGGCAACTACATCTCAATCAAGCGACTTCCGGGGAAACTCAATCCCAACACAATTCGACATCGTGAAGTCTACGCCGGACTGCTGGACGACACAGAACTTATGAATCTGATGCCGCTCATCGATTCCGACGGTGACGGCGATGAAGATGGGCCGTTTACTTCTCCACTGGGACCGGATGGAGGTGACTCGATCATCGGTGGGGGAACCCGAGACCGTTGGTTCGAGTTTATCAATGAACGAGATGGTAATGTGGAATCTTTGATCGACCCGACGCCGTTACTTCCGTTGAGTGGGGATGAGTACGTTGGGAACTTTTGGATTCCGGGGACGCCGAATAGCCGCCCATTCCGCTCATTGAGTCACCGGACACCAAGAGCCAACGGTGACGACAACGGACTGGATGACACATTGCTGCGGCGATTAGCACTTGATCGGACTGCCGATACGAGTGTGGCACGTACGAACTTCGCCGGTGAAGGAAGTATTTACACTGGAGCAGATAATCCGGCGACCAACAGAAACTGGCTCGAGGTGGGAAATCGACCGTACCACACTGCAAATGCCGGTGGGCCGACAGCCACCACGGTCGAACATCATCAACTGCTGTCCAAGATCACGAACAACACGACCACGGTTAGTAACACGTTTATCATCTACGGGACCGCTGCTTACTTCGAAGCACGTGAAGATTTAGCGACTGGGTTGATTCAAGTGGGTGGTCGGATGGGGTTGGATCTTGACAGCGATAGTGACCAGACAAACGACGCCGGTTGGGAACAACGGGCTGTCTTCGTCATCGATCGAACAGAACTCTACAATGCCTATGACCCAGGTACCGGTAGCGTCGATTGGAAGAGACTTATCAAAAATCGCACAAACCTGTCCTCAGATGGCAAATAAGTTCAAACTCCAGGCTTCAGAACCAATTTGGCTGTTGAGTGGTTTTAAGGAGACTGTGGCAAATTTTCACCCTGTTGTACAATACAGCACTGGGGTGTTGCAGGGTGGAACATGTTACTCAGTCTGCAGTTGCTAGAAGTTGTTTTCGGGTGTATCGTTTAACAGAAGGAAAATGCTCGGTTTTCGGCGATTCCTGCCAATGTGTCCAGTTCTTCCAAAAAACCAACGGATTCGCCCCGAAAATTGCGTTATTAAACTAGGTCAAGTGTTCTCAGGCCCATTTCGGTTCTCAAACGTCCTGCTCTCTTAGGAGTCACGCTCATGCAAATCCGTCGTATACAACTTACCCAGAAACCCGTTCGTCGTGGTTTCACGCTGATCGAATTGCTTGTAGTGATCTCCATCATCGCGACGCTGATGGCACTCATCCTGCCAGCCGTCCAGAACGCCCGAGCTGCAGCTCGTACGCTGGAATGCAAAAACAAACTGAAAAACATCACTCTGGCCGCTCACAACTTCGCATCGTCCAAGAAGCGATTTCCAGCGTTAGGTGTTTTTACCGCCGGTTCATCACCAGGTGTTGGAAACGCTGTGGCGCTTCGAAGCTGGGTCGTCGAAATCCTCGCCCAAATGGACCGTCGTGACATTTCTGATCGCTGGGACAACACTGTCGCCTGGAATTTCGGCGTTAACGCTTCTCCGGTTGGTTCAACTGTGCTGAACAAAACGTATATTGGTGTTTTGGCCTGCCCGGATGATCAATCTGCGAATGGTGTTGACGGTGGTTTGAGCTACGTTGGAAATACCGGATACATGTATAACGATGCTTCCGGGGCGGCAATAAATCGATGGGCTGCTGCCCGGATCGATTGGAACGCGGACGGCACTTTTATCAACACACCAGCCGCAGTTGACGTCGATCCTATCGATGCGGACTTGCATCGGGATGGCGGAGTGATGTGGCCTGATTATGGCACTGCAACAGCTGGCCGAGAACAACAGAAGAGCAGCCACTCGATTGATGGTGTTTATGATGGTGGCAATTCAACAATTCTTTTTTCTGAAAACGTAAACGCAGGTGGTTCTGGTAGCTGGGCTGACCCAACATGGCCGAACGTTGGATTTGTTTATGTGGTCGATCCGACAACACCAAGTACGAACCCTGCGAGTTCCGCCGTCAATAGCTATCGATATCCACAGCCCGGTAGGAATGCTGCAAACAGCAACAAGACTGACAGCCTTCCAAACCGGTTGAAATCAGGTCCTGAAGCAAATCTATCACTCATCTTTGCTGCAGCACCCAACAGTGCTCACTCAGGCGGGGTTAATGTTGGTTACGCTGATGGCTCAGTGGGATTCATCAGTGAAACGATTGACACAAGTGTCTATGCTCGCATGATTTCACCAGCCGGTGCCCGCAACCGTGCCCTTGCTGGCCTGCGTCAGGATCCACTGGGTGATAATTCATTCTAATCTGATTCTGAATCAGATCGTTCGTATGAGCTGACTTCGCCGCCTGGTTTTGGCCTGAAACCAGGCGGTTTTTTATTGCCTCATCAGCCGCCACGCTCGGGCGTCCGGTTCCGTGAAACTTAATAGACTCACGCAAATAATTTCACTCGATTCTCACGCAAAGGCGCAGAGACACAAAGGTTAAAAAAACAGCAAGTCCGTCACAAGGTGCGACATGCCTGCAGCTATTCTTTGCGCCTTAGCGCCTTTGCGTGGAATACACATTCTGAACGCTTATCCCACCTGTCGGTTGCCCCTTCTCCCCCCCGATGTCGAGGAGAAAAGGGACAATCGACTTTCCGAGCCCGACACGCGTGAAGAGCCTGTGCTTGCACACCACAAGAAGCCGAATGATTGACTTCGTGAATTGCACGTCTACCATATCCAGTATGAAAACACGCATACTTACAGCATTGCCAGTCTATAACGAAGTCTCACACGTTGCCGATGTACTGACCGAACTGAAACAGCACGTCGATGACATTCTTGTCATCGACGATGGGTCAACGGACGGTACGGGCGAAGTGCTGAAAAAGATATCTCATGTCTGCGTCGAACGCCATGGCCGAAATCTCGGCTACGGCGCAGCGTTGAACACAGCATTTCGCTACGCGTTGGAACACGGTTTCGATGTACTGGTGACGATGGATTGCGACGGTCAGCACCAGCCGCGATTTGTACGTGAAATTGCCGGCATGATTGATGAATCCAGTGACGCTCCGATTGACATGATTTCGGGCTCTCGGTATCTGAAACATTTCGAAGGCGACAATGCGGCCCCGGCTGACCGCCGCGCGATCAATCAACGCATCACAGATTGTCTGAATGAGCAGCTTGGACTTTCCATTACCGATGCTTTCTGCGGCTTTAAGGCCTATCGCGTTTCATCACTTGCAAAGCTCGATATCACCGACAATGGATATGCGATGCCGCTGCAGCTGTGGATTCAGGCAGTGGACCTGAACTGGAACATCCGCGAATTTGCCGTTCCGCGCGTTTATCTCGAAGAAGCACGCTCATTTGGGGGTACTCTGGACGATGCCAACGTGCGTCTGGCACACTATCGTTCCGTTCTGAATGCAGAACTTGAACGCCGAGGCATGAATCAGCGATTCACATCCGACTG
>JAYVNW010000922.1:0-1847 GCA_043758225.1 Candidatus Kuenenia sp.
ACGCGCCTTCTGATGGCAATCGCGCTGTACGGGGCGAAAGTTCGAGTTCCGACGACAACGCCACAAAAAACTAGCAGGAAAGTAAATCCGATGAAGCCCGGTGTTTTTGTCGTCAGCATCGCTGTCGTCTTGCTCCGTGCGACCACTGTTGCCAATGCCGCAGATGTAACGCATGCGGATCGCCCAAACATCGTTTTCATTCTAGCCGATGATTTGGGATGGGCAGACACGACGCTTTACGAGCACACGAGTTATTACAAGACGCCGAATATCCAGCGTCTCGCAAAACGCGGAATGACCTTCACGCACGCCTATGCTGCAAGTCCACTCTGTTCACCCACACGTTCAAGCATTCTCACGGGCCAAAGCCCCGCGCGCACCGGGATTACAACACCGAATTGCCATCTCCCGCAGGTTGTCCTGCAGGCCAGCGCTGGAACTAACGCATCGGCCGGAAACAAGTCGATCGATCCAACTCCAGTAACGCGATTGAACACGACTTACTACACACTGGCTGAGGCTTTGCATGATGCGGACTACGCGACTGGTCACTTTGGCAAATGGCATCTCGGCCCGAAGCCATATTCACCCTTGCAACATGGATTCGACGTTGATGTACCGCATTGGCCAGGACCGGGCCCTGCCGGCAGTTATGTCGCTCCGTGGAAGTTCAGGGATTTTGATGCCGATGCAGGTGAACCAGACCAGCACATCGAAGATCGCATGGCCCGTGAAGCGGTCGCCTTCATGGAGCAACACAAGGATCAACCGTTCTTCCTGAACTACTGGATGTTCAGCGTCCACGCGCCGTTTGATGCAAAGAAGTCGCTGATCGAAAAATATCGCAGCGCCGCCATCGCTGACAATGCACAGCGAAGTCCGACCTACGCGGCAATGATTGAGAGCATGGATGCCGCAGTTGGCACTCTACTGAGCACTCTCGACCGCCTTGGCATTGCCGATAAGACAATGATCATCTTTTTCTCCGACAACGGCGGAAATATGTACAGCGAAATCGACGACACCTTACCGACCAGCAATGCTCCGCTGCGAGGCGGAAAAGCCACGGTTTTTGAAGGTGGAATCCGCGTTCCCTGCGTGTTCAGTTGGCCAGGAGTCATTGATGGCGACACTCGCAGCGACGCAGTCGTACAGAGCAGCGATTTCTATCCAACGATTCTCGAAGCATTGAAACTGGTACCAAAGCAGGACCAACATTTTGATGGCATCAGTATTCTGCCGGCCTTCAAAGCACAGCCATTAATGCGTGATGCAATTTTTACATACTTCCCACACGATCCACCGGTGCCCGATTGGGTGCCACCGTCAGTTGTTGTGCATCAGAATGAATGGAAACTGATTCGCATCTTTTTTGGCGGAGAGAATGGCGATCATCGCTGGAAACTGTTTAACCTTCGCGACGACATCGGCGAAAAGATTGATCTGGCTGCGAACGAGCCGGACCGTGTGAAAGCGATGGATCTGCTCATCGAACACTTCCTTGCTGACACAAATGCCGTGCAGCCCGTACGGAATCCGGCGTTCGATCCTGCAATGTTCAATCCCGACGACGAAGGCAATCCTAAACCTTTCTCGAAGCCCAAATCGAATGACAAAATGAAGGCGAAAACTCTGACGAAAAATAATGACGACCCAAAACTTCTGGGCTGGAGATTACGTGGTTGTGCTGGAACCGTCAGCGAAGGCATTCTTACGGTAACAGCAAGCAGCAACGCTCCGTTTCTTGGCTTCGCTGCGGGCAAACTGAATGGTCCGACCGTTGTCAAATTTCACATTCGATCGCCAACCGCCGGTGCAGGAAAAGTCGAATGGCTAGCATCACCCCA
>JAYVNW010000923.1:0-2343 GCA_043758225.1 Candidatus Kuenenia sp.
AGTCCCTTGGCAACGGCATTGCGTGCCAACAGGCCAGCACCGATCATGACGCTTGGATTACTGGTGTTCGTGCAGCTTGTGATGGCCGCGATCACGACAGCTCCGTCGGTAATGCTCGATGAGCTGCCGTTGTCTTCGACCTTGACGGGAGCCGATGCCGCCGCCTTGCCGAATGTCGCACTGCGATCTTTTTTCCACGAAGTCAGCATATCCTTCAACAGAATTCGGTCCTGAGGCCGTTTTGGTCCGGCCATTGACGGTACGACGTCGGCCAGATCCAGTTCCAGCTTACTGCTGAAGCGTGGTTCCGGCGAACTTGCCGTGCGGAACATGCCTTGTTCTTTGTAATAACGTTCGACCAGATCAATCAATTGCTTTGGTCGGCCCGTGCGTTCCAAATATCGCAGTGTTTCGGCATCGACAGGGAAGAAGCCCATTGTCGCTCCGTATTCTGGTGCCATGTTGGCGAGCGTTGCACGGTCCGCAAGGCTAAGCGCATCAATCCCAGGGCCGAAGAATTCCACGAATTTACCGACGACTTTGTGGGCTCGCAGCATTTGCGTCACGGTGAGAACCAGGTCCGTCGCCGTCGCACCTTCCGGCAGCTTACCGGAGAGTTTGAAACCGACAACTTCTGGCGTCAGCATGTAGATTGGCTGACCAAGCATGACCGCTTCGGCTTCAATCCCACCAACGCCCCAACCGACGACGCCAAGGCCGTTGATCATTGTTGTGTGACTGTCAGTGCCGACAAGGCTGTCCGGATAAACGACGCCGTTTGTTGTCATCACGACTGTGGCGAGGTATTCCAGATTTACCTGATGCACGATGCCGGTCGCGGGTGGAATGACGCGAAAATTATTCAACGCCTTCTGGCCCCAGCGAAGAAACTGGTATCGTTCCATGTTGCGTTCGAATTCAATTTCAACATTGTGCTTCAACGCGAACTTCGTTCCAAATTCATCCACCTGGACACTATGGTCAACGACCAGATCGCATGGCACCAGTGGATTGATTTTCTTTGGATCGCCACCCATTCGTACCATCGCGCTTCGCAGCGCGGCGAGATCGACGATTGCGGGGACTCCCGTGAAGTCCTGCAGGACAACGCGGCCTGGTTTGAACGGGACTTCGACTTGAGCCGGACTTGCCGCGTTCCAGTTGGCGAGACTTGTGACATCATCGGCCGTGACAATGAAATTATCGATGTTGCGAAGACAGGCTTCGAGCAGGACTCGGATCGAATACGGCAGTGTGTTGATGTCGCCAATTCCGCCTTGAATCAGCTTCGGGAGACTGAAGTATTTGACACTGCCTGCGGCTATATAAAGAGTGGATTCGGCACCGAATGGATTAGTATTGCTCATGAGTAGGCTCGGAGGGTTTGGAACGGAAGGAATCCTGGGCCAGCGATGAGTTCGATGGGAAGTCGATGCTCGCGGGGGGAATGATAACGAATTGAATCTGACCGGGGATTGTACAAAGTGCCGTGCTTCTTGCATTTGCGAAGAAAACTGACTTATAGAAAAAGAAAAAGAGAACCGAGTGTAAACAGCGATGATAATTGGCTTGACACTTTTCTGAGTAAGACAATATCTTACATGGTATGAAAACGCTAATTTCCAGCAAAGGCCAGATCGTTTTGCCCGCAGAATTGCGGCAGCAGGACGGCATTCAAGCCGGCCAGCAATTCAGCCTCGAACGACTGAACCCCGGCGAATATCTTTTGAAACGTGTGCCGTCTGGCGACAATGCCGGGGTCGTTGATTGGCTGCTCTCTTGCCCGGCGGACGACTGGTTTCAGCCGATGCCTTCAGAATCGACTGACTCGCTATGAAATTTCTTGTCGATGCCAATGTGCTCAGCGAAGTCACTCGCCCACAAGCCTCGGCACAGGTAATTCAATGGCTGCGGGAGCACGAAACAGATTTCGTTGTCAATCCCATCGTGTTAGGTGAGATCGAATACGGCATCAACCTTGCGCCGTCCGCTCGCAAGCGAGCTGAGCTGCAGAAGTGGTTTGAGGACGGACTTCGTCGCCTGCGTGTGCTCGACATTGATTCAGGAACGGCATCGACATGGGCTGAACTTCTGGTCCGCCTGCGAAAAAAAGGAAAGGCCATGCCAGTCAAGGACAGCCTGATTGCAGCATCTGCTATTCAGCATAAGCTGACCATTGCGACTCGCAATACAATGGATTTTCAACATGCAGGCGTGAAACTGGTTGACCCGTTTTCAAAATGACCAAACAAACGGTTAGGTGCTGTCTGCCGAATCGTGAAGCGTTTACGTTCCTTCCAGGGCTTCCCAGCGTACGAAACAGTGCGTCAGATCGCCGTCGAT
>JAYVNW010000924.1:0-4912 GCA_043758225.1 Candidatus Kuenenia sp.
AGGATCATTTCTTCGCACGCACTGCCGCGATGTTTGGCCACATAGATGGCTCTTCCCATGTGATCGCCGCTGCGAGTCTTTCCCAACAGCAGAATTGTATTTGCATTGGAAAGCACATCGCCGGATTGAATCGGACGGCTGATCAAATCATCCAGCATCACTTCGTGACTCGTATACAACAGCATTCCGCCGATCGTTTTATGATCGTATGGATGAACCATCACCTGCGGTTCCTGCTGTCGAAAGTGAACTCGAAACAGATCCCGTGCCAACCAGTCGTGATCCTTCCTGAGAATCTGATGATAGATGTAGTCGAACAGATGAAACTGGAAAGAATCCGAATCTTTGGTCGTCGGTTCGACGCCATCGATCACGCAACGTCGAACGCCATGCACAAAGTTGCCGTAGAAGAATGCAATCGTCTGATCGAGACGCCGCATCAGATCGGCTTTAAATTCCTGCCATTCTTCCGGCTGCATATCACCGATTGTGACTCGTCGTCCACCGCGATGAAAGGCGTGCAGATAATCGGATCGAATCTGATCTCGCTTCCAGACGACGGCAGGATCAAAATGGTCGACAGTGGTGCGAGTCCTGAACTTCCAGCCGAACATGCGTTCTGCATACTCCGGCTGGTTCTGTGAATCGCCACGCGTTGTCAGGTCAAACAGAATTCCTGTCTGTTGTTCCTGTTGCTGACCGGCGAAAGCGTAGCTCACGCCCAATTGCGTCTTGCCAATCCCCGTCGCGCCCATAACCACGGTCAACGTGCCGGGAATCAGTCCTCCGCCAAGAGCCTGATCAAGTCGCGAAATGCCAGTCGATTGTCTTGTGGCGGCAGGTTGAGTTGTCATTAATCAACTATTCCAGACGACTTTTGCGAGACGCCCACGGCATGTCGAGTTCTGTCAGACTTTTTGTCAGAAACTCAGTGACGTCTTTGTTTGTCGGGTCCGCGAATCGGCCTTCAAGAAAACCTTCTGCCGTAATATCGCCAGCAGCCGTGGTCAGTTTACGACCATCTTTGTAAAGCTCGTTTTTGCTTTCAACGGACTTGTAGATTTTTTCAGCGTTCTTGAAATCCTCTTTGACGTCTTTAGAAGCGACGACATGAATGGCGATCGCACGGCCGCTCAACACCTTCATGATGGAGTAGGAGTTCAGACCTTTTACATTTGTATTCGGACTGTACATGATCAAAGATCGAATATCCTGACCGCGTGGAGTGCTACTGTCAGGTGTTGGGCCATCGGGATATGGCTTTCTCACCCAGTCGGCGGCGGCGAACGAAGCCGCCACCATCGCACTTGATCCAACTGCGACGACGCCTGTTTTACGAATATTCAACTTTTCGTTTTTGTGTTCCTCAAGCAAGAATTCTTTGACAGCTTCAAGGTCCAGAGTTGCCATAAGCACATAGTCATTGGGTGCCATCTTGATCGCCAATGGCTGACCTTCAGCCTGTTCAGGAACGCTGTCGCCATGTTTTCTAAGATCCACGGCAATCACTGCGAAACCGCTCTTTTGCAATGCGAGGGCTGTGTTCTGCCAGACACGACGGTTGCGTGCATCTTTCTTGTCCACACCTTCCGCCCCTGCCAGCAAAATGACAGCCGGTGATTCTTTGCCACCGGCCGATTCATAGTAAGTTGCATGAATTGGCCAGCCATCGCCCGCAGCCAGTTTCTCTTCGCGTACGCCTTTATTCGCTACTTGTTGGCAAAGTGCAGTGCCGCACGCCAAAGTCATTGCGAGACCAAGTGTCAGAACAGTCGCGGCACACGGTGTCTGGCGGGAAAATGCAGTCAGTTTCAACATCAAAGGCTCCCTGGGGGAAATGCGACCGAATCGCAGAATAGTCGCTGCCAGATCCAGTGGGTTAGGATTCTACGAGATGATATGTCAATGCAGGCAATGCCATCATATCTTGAAGTGTACGATACCGTATTCTTTGCGTTCTTCTCGTTGCGTCAAGTCTGCACCGTCACTTCCGTCAAATTCGCCGTGAGTCATTGCAGTCAGACCACTGACAATGACGGTTGCGAAAGCCAGGTAAAATATCGATGCGACCAGTGCGAATCACTGATTCGCGTGGCCAAAGTCCATAGCATTGTTGTGAACCCATGCAACGCTTATTACGATGTGGCAGTGTCAATCGCTGCATTCTCCGGCGATTTGGCTTCCAAGCGGCGAATCGTCTGACTCGAGGGCACTATGCTGAATTTCACTGGACGCGGTACTGCTCACACTTGTGACGGAACCACACGCCGCGACTTCCTGCAGGTTGGTTCGCTAGGTGTCGCCGGGCTTTCGTTGGCGGATTATATGGAAGCCAAAGAACAGGGCCAGGTGGCCGGTGGTCATGATGAACGATCCTGCATCATGATCTTCAATCTGGGCGCGCCGAGTCAGCTTGATACGTTTGACATGAAACCAGAGGCTCCGTCGGAGGTTCGTGGTCCGTTCAAACCAATTTCCACGCGCTGCGGTGCGTATCAGATTTCGGAGATCCTGCCGAAGATTGCTTCCATTTCAGAACACCTGGCATTAGTTCGCAGTTGCCATCATACGGGAGCTGCTGTGCATGACGCCGGTTGGCAGATGATGCAGACTGGCAGACAATTCTCCGGCGGTGTTTTGTCGCCGCATGCTGGAGCCGTGTTAAGTTATCTTAAAGGACGTCGCACGGACCTGCCACCATTTGTTGTCCTGCCGGAACCGATGGGCCGTGGTGGTGGAAATCTTCCGAATGGCCAGGCCGGTGGGTTTCTCGGCAAGGCACATGATCCCTTTGCCTTGATGGCCGATCCATCCAAGGCGGACTTCAAAGTGCCGGATTTGTTGCCACCGGAATCCCTTGGCGAAGTCCGCATGCAACGTCGCAGAAAACTTCGTGAGCTTGTTGACAGCACGGTAAAAGATTTTGAATCGACTGAAAACGCCACGATGATGGGACGCAACTTCGAGGCGGCCTATCGATTGATGACCAGTCCACAGGCCCGCGACGCTTTTGATCTGTCGAAGGAGCCGCAGTCAGTTCGCGAACGATACGGCATGCATCGGTTCGGCCAATGTTGCCTGCTGGCACGACGACTCGTTGAAGCCGGCGTGCGTTTTGTGACGGTGAATACCTTTCTCACAGTGTTCGATGAAATCACATGGGATATTCACGGCTCGAAACCGTTTACATCAATCGAAGGCATGCGAGACATCGTGGCTCCTCTGTACGATCAGGGCTATTCGGCACTGATTGAAGACCTGCATCAGCGGGGACTGTTGCCAAATACGATGGTGTGTAACGTGGCTGAATTTGGTCGAACGCCAAAGGTGAATCCCGCTGGCGGGCGGGACCACTGGCCTCAATGTTTTACGGTAGGATTCGCAGGTGGCGGTGTGAAAGGTGGACAGGTCGTCGGTGCCAGCGATCCGATCGGAGGAGTTCCGGCGGATCGGCCCGTGCAGCCTGGCGACGTCATCGCGACTGTGTTCCACAGCCTTGGTTTGAAACTAGATTCGCATTTGCCTGGTCCGGCTGGTCGTCCGTTTCCGCTGGTTGATTTCGGTTATCGCGAGATTCAAGAACTGTTCTAAAGCTCCGGATTGTCCCATGACCTCAGAGTTTCTCACCACCATTCCCATCATGCGCATTTTTGACGTGGTCAAGGCGAAGGATTTTTACGTCGGATTTCTGGGATTCGCGGTGGATTGGGAACATGAATTCGATGGAGGATCGCCCGTGTATCTCCAGATCTCAAAAGATGATTTGATCCTGCATCTCTCGGAACATCATGGAGACTGTTGTCCGGGCTCAACCGTGTTTGTCTGGATGAACGGGATCGAAAAATTCCATGCGACAATCACTTCACGCGGCTACGGTTACATGCGACCCGGGATAGAACGGACCTTTTACAACAGCCTGTGCGTGGAAGTGACCGACCCGTTCGGTAATCGAATTCGTTTTAACGAGCAGTGCCGGAAGGAATCGCCTGTGGCGTCACTTGCAAATGCCGAAGAGGCTGAGACTCACTTACGACAGCAAATCGACAGATAAATTACAAAGCCTGCAGCACTGGCAGGCTGATCGGCGCATTTGGATCGCGTCGCAGTCCTGGTGGCAGAATGGCGTGAGCGTATTCCCAAAGTTGCTCGGGCGTTTCGAAATACTGATCGTACACACCATCGTTTCCAAATTCACAGTTACCGGTGCTGTACTCACGACAGATTTCAGGCCGCGTGTCGTAGGCACCACAGCGATTGTCTGCCAGAAGATGCTGGCAGTCTCCTGGAATCAACAGGAACCAGGAAGTTCCATCCACAAAGATCGAATACGGTCCATGCATCATGTACCAACG
The DNA here is from genome assembly GCA_043758225.1 of Candidatus Kuenenia sp. Taxonomy (GTDB): domain Bacteria; phylum Planctomycetota; class Planctomycetia; order Planctomycetales; family Planctomycetaceae; genus SXXK01. The sequence continues at coordinate 4,353 of JAYVNW010000924.1, forward strand.
CATGTTGTCAAACTGCTCCAATGTCTTCGGAGCATCGATGCCCATGGCGAAATATCGGCAACAGCGAGCCGTACAATAACTGCACAGAATCTCGCCGACTTTGAGGTTTTCGCGGATTGTTGTTTCAGATGCGCTCATGACTTTAACTCAATTGAATCATTAAAACAGACTGATTGAGCGCGAAGCATACTCAAGCAGAGGTCGCGTGACAAACGTCGGGGAATGGAGCATGTAGACGTGGGTATTCGCCGAATTCAGCAGGTCCAGCATGGCTACGAAAATCAGCGACACTCATGGCGGCGAAAAGTCCACGACACAACTGCTATCGAGCTTCAGAGCCCAGATTGTGGTCTTCGATCTTCTTATGCAGGGTGTTGCGATTAATCCCAAGACGAGTTGCCGTTCTGGTCTGAACACCTTGACTTTGACGCAAAACCTGAAGCAGCAGTTCTTTTTCGACAACGTTCATGACCTCGTTGTAAACGTCAGAACTATCTTCTCCGATTTGCGCCAAGCGGCGACTGACAAGATCGCTGCAAAGTGAATCAAGATCTTCGGCA